>DASYOF010000374.1:0-4843 GCA_036007995.1 Thermoplasmata archaeon | reverse complement strand
AACACCGTCACGATCTGGGACCCCTGGAACCCGAGCTGCCCGGAGATCCAGGGACCGAGCGGTTCGTGGAATCCGAAGATCAGGTTGCCCACGAAGAAGTACCCGACGTCGTTGTTGAGGGAAACGAGGAGACCGAGGCTCGTCGCGAGCGGCCAGGCCTCGAGCCCTTGGAAGACGATGAGGACCCCGAAGGGAGCCATGTAGGTGAGGAGCAGCCAGATCCCGTACGCGGGGACGCTCTTGCCAAAGAGGTCGATCCAATTGATCAGGATGAGCCCGTAGAACGACGAGAACAGGACCAGCTTCAGCAGCACGAACTGCCGGGGGTCGGTGGGGTGGAGACCCGCCACGACCGTTTCGAGGCCGCTGACGAGCAGGATGACCCCGACGAGGATCGCGAAGGTGTCGAGGACGAACCCGTTGAACAGGAGGGAGAGCCCGACCAGCCCGACGATGAACACTCCCGTCGCGGTGGACGAGCCGCGAAGCCACTCGGGCAGGGCGACCCCGGTTCCTTGGAGGATCTTCCCGAGCCCCTGGGAAACCAGCGCCACGGCGAGGACGATCACGGCGGCTCGTTCCGCGAGCGACGGGTCGATGACGGCGAACGCCGCCAGGGCGACCGCGACCAATCCGATCGCGACGATCCCCAACGACCGCAACGACCGCCACCACGCGGAGGGGGCGCGGAGCGCCGCTCGTTCGGCGCTCAGGAACCGGCCACCGGCGAGCACGGTCTGGAGCGAGAGGAGGCCGACCGCCTCGGCGAGCAGGACGAGGAGGCCGGACAGCGAAAGCTGAGGAGCCGCGAGGACCACGATCGCGAACCCGGTCGAGACCAATCCGAGGAGCACCTGGGCGAGCCGTCCGGCGTCCTCCCAAAACCGGCGCTTCTCTCGGCGGGGGGCCTCGCCGGCGACCGGCGGGACGAGGGGCGACGCGGCTTCGCTGGCGCCGACTACCGGGGGGGTCAACGGGCGTTCGCCTCGGGGCCGGTCCGAGCCCCCGGTCGGGCGCAACGGGATCCAGAAGGTAAAAGGTGCGCACGAGGCGGGGACTCGGCGCCGCGCGGTCCTCCCGGTTCGTGGCCACGCCTCGTCGAGGAACGCCGGGGGAGCGAGGGATCAGACTCGGGGTGGAGCAGAGACGGATCCGGGTTCCGTCTCCTGCTCGAACTCGCGCTCCTCCCACATGTCGAACCCGGTGGCGGTCGACGCGGCATGGGCCACGATCGCGAGGGCCAGAACCAGGTGAACGGCTCCGATCCCGTCGCTCACGGTCCCGCTCAGACCGGCCACCCCGACCTCGACGCCGAGCCAGAGCAGCAGTCCGAGGACCACCATCAGGACCGCGATCCCGAACGTCGCCGCGGCGGTTCGTTTCGTGCGGCCCGGCGCCCGAGTGGCGCGTACCGCCCGGAAGTTGACGAACGCCCAAACGACGACCGCTCCCCCGAGAGCGGCGTGGAGGTACGGCACCACGTTCGACGAGCTGGCGCCGACGGCGAGGAGCACGCCGAGGACGACCTGAAGGACCGCGAGCCAGAAGAAGCCGTAGAGGAGCCCCGCGACCTTCATCCTCGGAAACCGTCCGCGGCCCCGCCCCTAGGTCCGTGCGCCCGGGAGCCCGCCGGGCATTATGGTTCTCGGGGCGGGCGCCCGAGGCACGTTCGGCCCCACGTCTCAGGGGCTCGCAAGCGGGAATCGCGAGCCGAGGCGCTCCTCAGGGGGTGGAGCGCCTCGGCCGTCGGTCGCCGATGGTCTCCCCGGACGACGGCCGTTTCCCATCCCGTCTGGTGCCGGACGGGGAGCGATCACGCGGATTCGGGGTGGTGGGACGACGCCGGCTCCGGGACGGGGTCGGGCCGGCCCCGTCCTCGCGCGAGCACGGCCTGGGCGACCCGCACCGCAACGTAGACCCCGAACGCGATGCTGACGATGAAGAAACTAACCGGGTACGGCTCGTACCACGAGATGAACAACCCGAGCCAGGTCGAGGCGAGGGCGATGAGCACCGACACCACGACCGCCGAGACCGGCCGACGGGTCAGCCGGACGGCGACCGCGGCCGGGGTGACCATCAAGGCGAAGATCAGGAGGACGCCGATGATCTGGACCGCGATCGAGATCGTGACGGCGAGGAGGAGCATGAAGACGAGGCCGAGCCCGACCATCGGGAGCCCCTTCGCCTCCGCCACGTCCTCGTCGAGCGACGCGAACAGGAGACGTCGGTAGACGAGCGCCAGGACCACGAGGACGACCAGGCTCGTCTCGAGCGTGAACAGCACCTCGGCGCCGTTGATCCCGAGAAGCTCCCCGAACAGGATGCCGTACGCCTCGTCCGCGAACCCGCGGTAGAGGCTGAGGAAGAGGAGGCCGAGTCCGAGCATGAACGCGAGGACGGTCCCGATCTCGATGTCCCGATTGACGGCCCGGCGGCCGAGGAGCGCCATCCCGGAGGCCCCCGAGCACGTGAACAGGAGGAGTCCGTAGACGGGGTTGACGCCGTAGAGGACCGCGGCGGCGGCCCCGGAAAAGCCGACGTGACCGAGCGCGTGCGTGGCGAACGAGGACCGGCGCAGGACCACGAAGTACCCGATGATCCCCGCGACGATGGCGATGATCGTCCCCGCCTCGAACGCGTTCCGCATGAACGCGTACTGCCACATCGCCCGAAGGTCGGTGACGAGATTCCAGCTGAACGTCATCCCGCTTCCCCTCCCGGACTCTCCTCGCCACCGACGATCACGATGCGGCCGCGGGAATCGCGGAGCACCTCGACCGGGACCCCGTAGAGCGCCGTCAGGGTCGTGGAGGTCAACACCGCGTCCGGGGTGCCGGTCGCCACCCGGCCGTTCGCGATGTAGATCACCTTGTCGAGGCACTGGATGAGCGGATTGATGTCGTGGGCCACCAGGAGGGTCGTGACCTGGTGCGAGATCACGAGCCCATGGACGAGCTCCACGAGCTCCCGGCTGCGCCGAAGGTCGAGGTTGGACAGCGGCTCGTCGAGCAGGAGGATTTCCGGGCGCCCGACCATCGCTTCGGCGAGGAACACCCGCTGCAGCTCCCCGCCGGAGAGCGTCCCCAGCGACTTGTGCGCGAGCTCGGTCGCCCCGACGGCGGCAAGAGCGGCCCGAGCGGCGTCCCGCTCCGTGCGAGCGGAGAAGCCGGGGCCCCAGTGGGTTCCCGAGACGCCGAGCCGCACGAGGCTCTCGCACTCGATGTGGGTGTCGTTGTCGATCGTGTGCCGCTGCGGGACGTAGCCGATCCGGCTGTTCCCCCGGTGCGGGGCCTCCCCCAGCACGCGAAGGTCCCCACCGGCGGGTCGCTGCAGCCCGAGGAGCATGCGGAACAACGTCGTCTTCCCCGCCCCGTTCGGGCCGATGACCGCGACGAACTCCCCGAGTCCGACCTGGAAGCTCGCGTCCCGCCAGACGGTCCGGTCCCGGAATCCGACCTCGAGACGGTCGGCCCGAATGACGTCCGGGCCGATTCGTCCCTCCTCCAACACGGGTCTGTCCGGGGTTCGGGGCCTTACTGACTGAGGGCTTTCGCGTTCAGGGCGTTCTCGAGCTGCAGATACTGCGCGTTCATCCACACCTCGAACGAAGTCCCGGGCGGCTGGATCGTCTCGGTGACGCCGACGACCGTGACGTTGTTTTCGACGGCGATCGTCTTCATGTTGGACGTCAGCGGCGTGACCGTCTGTTCGTTGTAGATGAGCACGCTGACCTTCCCGCTCTCGAGCTGGCACTGGAAGGTGACGACGGTGTCGGCGGGCGGGTCGTTTCCCTCGGCGACCGCCTGCATGAACTCGGGCGGAGAGATCAGGTTCAGCCCGGTGTAGTTCGCCAAGTACACGAAGATGCTCTCGGTCGACGCCACGGTCGTTCCGGCGAACTTGGCCTTGATCACGCCGGCCTCCCCGTAAAGGGAGGCGAGCGAGACGTTGAGGGTCGCGTAGTTCGCTTGGAAGTCGGCGGTGTCGCCCGGAGCGATCTCGACGAGGTCCGAGTACATCGCCGCGACGGTGCGGTTGACGAAGACGGGGTTGTACCACATGTGCGGGTTGCCGCTGACGATCCCCCCGCCCACCACTACCCCGTTCAGGTCGCCCACGTTCAGAACGACCTGCCCCGTCGTGCTCGCCGCGGCGATCAGGTTGAGCGCCCAGGTATCGTATCCGACGCCGTTCACGATTACGAACTGGGCGTTCGCGATCGCGGTCGCGTCCGAGGTGTTGGCCTCGTACTCGTGCGGATCCGCGTTGGGGTCCGAAACGATGCTCAGGACGGACGTGTCGTTGCCTCCGAGCTGAGAAACGAGGCTTCCCCAGAAGTTCTCGGCCGCAACGACGCGGATCACCGGCCCGGCGGCGGACGGACGGGGATGGTCTGCGGGAGATACCGACCGACCGGAACCGGGGAGAGTCGAGTGCGCCGGCGCGAACAGCGGATCGACGGACGGACCCACGGAGCTGCTCGCAGACGCGGGGCACGAGTTCGCGGGCGGAGGCTGGCTCGCGTACACCGCATACCCGATGGCCGCGCCGACGACGATCAGGACGGCGGCAACGGCGACGATCTTCGGCGTCTTCTGCATCTTGAGATTCCTGCCTGGGCTGACGTACGAGATGGGATCAGTCGGTCTTGCCGAAGTGGCAGGGGGCGATCGGGTCGCCGTGGGGACACGATGCTGGGTGTTGCTGGGCCCGGCAGACCTCCTCCACCGTGCGGTGGGAAATCGCGAGGTCGATCTCCCGCGCCGCCGCGCACGTGGCGGCCGGCGGGAGCCCGAGGCTCCCGAACAGGGTCTCCGCGACCCGGTGATGTCGTTGATAC
>DASYOF010000373.1:0-6607 GCA_036007995.1 Thermoplasmata archaeon | reverse complement strand
CTCCTGCTGGCGGCTGCCGACCATCGGATACCACGACTCCTCACCCCATTCGGGACTGAAGGCGACCATCCCCACAATTCGACCGACGGACAGGTCGAAGTCGCGGTTCTGGAGGGCCTTGCTCGCAATCTCGCTGAATACAACCTCCTCAGTGGCGGGCTTGCCCGTCCGGCCCTCAATTTCACTTTTCTTCTCATCGAAAATGTCGACGACGACCTTGTAGTACTCGCCCTTGGTCAGGTTCTTGCGAGTGCGGTTCAGATACGTCGCGAGTAGGTAGAGATCGCTTCGCTCCAGACCGAAGTAGATTTTGATATCGACTCTGGCTCGCTTCCCCCAGCCCGTATCGATCGCCTGGAGGGCCTTCAGAGCCTTGAACCGATGTCGGCCATCGATTAGCACGACACGGCTCTTATCCCCAATCTCAGGCGGAATGTAGGCACAGGTCAGGGGCGTGAGTAGCCCTAGTGTCGTGATGGATGCTTGGATCTCCTTGGTCCTCGCGGTGCTCTGGGTTCTCGGGTTGAATTCGTCTGAGGGGAAGTCGAGATCGAGGAGCCCCACAGACGTGAGATAAAATCCCCGTGAGCCATCGGTGAAAGGAATGGCCGAGGAGTCGTAGACTAGCTTGTTTGCCCCGTGAGCGACCAGCCATGCCGCTAGCTCCTTCTCCGGGGGCGGGCCATCAGTCGATCCGGGTGGGGTGACGGGGGCGGAGCGGCCCTTTGCAGCCACGATCCTCCGCGTGGCTTGGGAACCGATAAAATCTTGGTCCGGCCTCCAGTGGCGACGCCGGACCTAAGCCGGCGAGGAGGCAACAGGTGAATCTGATCATCACTCGCCACCCCGGTGCGGTAGAGTGGCTTGCGAGAAAGGGAATAACCGGCCGTCTCGTTGAGCATGCAACCGGAGACGAGGGCGCGGCCGGAGACTCGGTCTATGGCCCGATACCCATCGACCTGGCCGAGGGCTATCTTCGGAGGGGGCTCGCCGTCTACTTCATCGCCATGCCCAAGCTTTCCCTGGATCGTCGCAAGGGGGAGTTGAGCGTCGTCGAAATGACTGAAGCCGGCGCGACGCTGGTGCGCGTGTCGTCAATTCGGCTAGATTCGGTCTGACAATCTCGATTGGGGCCGCCTGAAATACTGCCGGCGCGTTTGAGGGGGCAGCGTATGGGAGTCGGTACGCACTGCCCCACGTGCCATCAGTCCCTTGACATGGCGACCGGTAGGGCCCCGGCAGGCCCGATGGCGGGACAAGCGGGAGCGACCTCGCCGAGTTACCCGTGCAGGAGCTGCGGGCGTATCCTTTACGGTCAGGCCGCGTTCGAGGCGCAGTTCCCGAGATCGTAGCTCCCCGGCCGAATAGTTACGGGTCTGGCGGGACCCCCTCCGCCAGCCGACTTGGGACAGAACCTTCGGATGGCAACTGCTTTATAGTAGCGCTAACTATCTGGAACTGTAATCCCGACGGCGACCGGGACCCGTTCGTCCTCGGGGGGAACCACACATGGGTAAGATCATCGGAATCGACCTCGGAACCAGCAACTCGGCCGCGGCTGTCCTCGAAGGGGGACGCCCTGTCATCATCCCGAGCGCCGAGGGGACCACCGTCGGCGGTGGGAAGGCGTTCCCGTCGTACGTCGCGTTCTCGAAGGACGGGCAGCTCATCGTCGGCGAGCCGGCCCGTCGCCAGGCGATCTCCAACCCGGAGAACACCGCGACCGCGTTCAAGCGGAAGATGGGGACCGACTCGAAGTACCGCCTCGCCGGGAAGGAGTACACCCCCCAGCAACTCTCGGCGTTCCTCCTCCAGAAGATCCGCCGGGACGCCGAGGCGTTCCTCGGCGAGAAGGTCGAGAAGGCGGTCATCACCGTCCCGGCCTACTTCAACGACAACCAGCGGCAGGCGACGAAGGACGCGGGCGCGATCGCCGGCCTCGAGGTCGTCCGGATCATCAACGAACCGACCGCCGCCTCGCTCGCCTACGGCCTCGACAAAGCCGGCAAGCAGCAGAAGATCCTCGTCTTCGACCTCGGGGGCGGGACGCTCGACGTCACGATCATGGAGTTCGGCGACGGGGTGTTCGAGGTGCTCTCGACGAGCGGCGACACGCAGCTCGGCGGCACCGACATGGACAACACGCTCACGGAGTACATCGCCGCCGAGTTCCAGAAGGAGTCCGGCGTCAACATCCGGTCCGACAAGATGGCGATGCAGCGGGTCCGGGACGCCGCGGAGAAGGCGAAGATCGAGCTCTCCTCCACGCTCGAGACCCAGCTCAACCTGCCGTTCCTGACGGCGACGAGCGACGGGCCGAAGCACCTCGCGCTCACGCTCAGCCGAGCGAAGCTCGAGGAGCTCGTCCGGCCGATCATCCAGCGGTGCCAGTCGCCGCTCGACCAGTCGATCCGCGACGCGAAGCTGGAGAAGAACCAGATCGACAAGATCGTGCTCGTCGGCGGTCCGACCCGGATGCCGATGGTCCAGAAGTTCGTCGAGGCGGCCGTCGGCCAGCCGATCGAGCGCGGCGTCGACCCGATGGAGTGCGTCGCCATGGGCGCTGCGGTCCAGGCGGGCGTGCTCGCCGGCGAGGTCAAAGACGTCCTCCTGCTCGACGTGACGCCGCTCTCGCTCGGGGTCGAGACCCTCGGCGGGGTGTTCACGAAGCTGATCGACCGGAACACGACGATCCCGACCCGGAAGAGCCAGATCTTCACGACCGCGGCCGACAACCAGAGCTCGGTCGAGATCAAGGTCTACCAGGGGGAGCGGCCGCTCGCGGCGGACAACGTCGCGCTCGGCGACTTCATGCTCACCGGCATCCCGCCGGCGGCCCGGGGCACCCCCCAGGTCGAGGTGTCGTTCGACATCGACGCGAACGGGATCCTCTCGGTCTCTGCGAAGGACCTCGCCAGCGGCAAGAAGCAGGGGATCACGATCTCGGCGTCGAACAAGCTCTCCAAGGAGGACGTCGAGAAGATGCTCCATCAGGCCGAGCAGTACGCCGACCAGGACAAGGCCCGGGCCCAGCGGGTCGAGAGCCACAACCGGGCCGAGGCGCTCACCTACGAGGCCGAGCGGGTCCTCCGCGAGGCGAAGGGGAAGGTTTCGGACGCGGAGGCGGCCGACGTCACCGCGAAGGTGAAGGAGGTCCGGGACGCACTCGCCGCGAAGGAGGCGCCCGACCTCGACGCCAAGGTCGAGGCGCTCACGCAGTCGCTCCACGCGATCGCGAGCAAGCTCTACCAGAGCCCCGGCGAGAGCCCGCCGAGCGGCGAAGCGCCGCCGCCGACCGCGGAACCGGAGAGCCCCCCGCCGTCCGAGCCGCCGCAGCCCGGCGGACCGGTCGACGCCGACTTCAAGGTCGTCGACGATTCGTCCGAACCCGGGAAGAGCCCGCCGTAGGCCGGCCCGCTACCGGACCGGTCCCGGCCACCGACGGCCCGGGTCGGGCCCGGTGTACCGGACGTCCGGGCGGATCAGCCGATTGTCGGCCGCCTGCTCGAGGGCGTGCGCGCCCCAGCCCGCCGTCCGGGCGACCGCGAACGTCGGCGTGAACAGCTCCCGCGGGAGGCCGACCGCTTCGAGGACGACCGCGCCGTAGAACTCGACGTTCAGGAACAGCCGCGCCTCGGGGTTCTTCTTCCGGAGCGCGGCGACACCGGCCCGCTCGACCGCTTCGGCGACCGCGAGTCGGTCCGGCTCGGCGATCGTGCGCGCGATCTGCTTCAACTGGACCGCCCGAGGGTCCTCGGTCTTGTAGGCCCGGTGACCGAACCCATAGAGTCGCTCCTTCCGGGCGAGCGCCGCGGCGACCCACGCCTCGGCGTTCTCCGGGCGACCGACGCCGTCGAGCATGTCCGAGACGCGGGACGGGGCCCCGCCGTGCGCCGGCCCTTTCAGCGCCCCGACCGCGGCGACCGCCCCGGAAATCAGGTCGGATTGGGTGGAGAGGACGATCCGGAGGGCGAACGTGGAGGCGTTCATCCCGTGGTCGGCGAGCAGCACGAGGTACTGCTCGAGCGCCCGGGCCCGGGCCGCGGTCGGAAGTTCCCCCGTGAGTTGGTAGAGGTAGTGGGCGGCATGCCCCAATTCCGGTCGGTCCGGAGGGACCGGCCGGCCGGCCGAGCGCCGCACGTAGCGAGCGAGGAGCGCCGGGGTCTTCCCGACCAGCTCGAGCGCCTGGTCGCGGGTCGGGGGATAACTCCAAGCGGGGCCCCCGAGGAGGCTCAGAAGGCTCCGCATCGCCTCGAGCGGAGGCAAGCCCGGTGGGACGGCGTCGGCGAGGTGCGCCTCGCCCTCGGTGAGCCGACGCCGGCGCCGGAGTTCCGAGGTGATCGCCTCCGCCGGGTCCGCCGCGGGAGCCGCGCCGTCCAGCAGCAGTCCGACCACCCCCTCGTACGTCGCGCGTGGGACGAGCTCGGCGATGTCGTACCCCCGGTAGACGAGCCCGCCGGTCTCACCGGCGACGAGCGTGATCGCCGAGTCGCCCAGTACGACGTGCTCGAGTCCCTTCGACCCGCCCGCGCTCGGCACGGAGGACCCGAACCGCGGACTCTCATAATCTCCGCCGACCGGCGCGACGGCGGTCTCCGCCGGATACCGAGGAGAGAATCCGCGTGTGACGTCCTAGCAGGGCGGTTATACTGGGTGGGCGTTGCCGTTCCGAGGCCCCCGCACTTCGATGCACCTCCGGGCTCGCGCGCGGGACGTCGCCCTGGTCCGGCTCGGGACCGTCCTTGCGGTGGTCGGGATCGCCGGACTCCTGTTCGGGGGTCTCGGATGGAACGCCCCCACTCGAACGTCGACGACGGCCGCGGCGGTCGATAGCGGGCTTCGCGCCCTCGGAACGCCGGCGATTCCGGCTCCCCTGGCGGGCGCCCCGACTCGTTCGATGGGGGCCTCCGTTCCCGTCGTCTGGACCGGTCTCACGAACGTTACGCTCCCGGCTCCGACGCCGCGGTGGTCGTTCGCATTCGCCGCCGACCCGCCGGATGGGGTCGACGTCCTCTACGGCGGGTACAGCTGGAACGGCTCGACGTACATGCCGGACAATGCGACCTGGACGTTGGCCGGCGGCATGTGGCAGCGGGACACCGCCTCGAACGCCCCACCGCCGATGGTCGACGCGGCGATGGCGTACGACCCCGACGTGGGAGCGGTGGTCCTCGTCGGCGGTCGAGGATTAATGGACGAACGGACGACGACCGCGCAGACGTGGGAGTTCCGTGCGGGCACCTGGACGCAGCTTTCGGCCAAGCTCGTGGGCAGCCCGCCGGCCGCGCTCGGCGCGAGCATGGCGTACGACCCGCTGGAGCACGCGCTCGTTCGCTTCGGCGGCTACGAGTATCCCAACTACGTGAGCGCGTGGGTCAGCAACGAGACCTGGCTGTTCACGAACGGGTCGTGGACGAACGCCTCCGGGCGATTCGAACCCCCCGGCTCGATCGGCTCCGCGATGGCGTACGATCCCGCGATGCAGGCGATGGTCCTCGTCGGGGGGGTCCGCTCGGACGTCTTTTGGGAAGACGAGCCCGGGGGGAATTCCACGTGGGAATGGGCGAACGGCAGCTGGAGCAATCTCAGCATCGCGGCCGGCCCGGACGGATCGGTCGGGGCGGACCTGACCTGGGACGCCTCGCTCGGCGGACTCGTCTTGACCGGCGGCGGAACCTCCTGGTACGACGAGACGGTGTACGGCTCGCTACGGACCACCTGGGTCTACTCGGGCAACGCCTGGTCGCGCGCGGACGTCTCGGGGGGAACTCCGGCGTTCCCGGTGCTGGGGACCGCCGAAGACCCGACGCTCGGCGGGCTCGTCTCGGTCGCGATCGCCGGGGTCGATCCCACGGACGTACGCGCGTGGGAGTTGTCCCGCGCTCCGGCGATTTCCATCGCTGCCTCGCACGCTTCCGTGGACGTCGGCGTCCCGGTGCAGTTCTCGAACCGGCTGGCCAACGTCTCGATGTCGACCTCCGTCGTCTGGTGGTTCGGGGACCGGTCGACGTCGGCCGACCCTTCCCCCACCCACGCGTTCACGGCCCCGGGCACCTACCTGGTCAATGCGACGGCCAGCATGGTGGTCGGCAACGAGACGGCGTTCGACTGGGCGACGTACTCGATCGACGTCGTACCGGACCCGATCGCCGTGATCGAACCGATCCCGTCGACCGTCGACGTCTTTGAAAACGCTTCGTTCATCGTCGCCGCCCGGAACGGGACCGCCCCGTTCACCGTGAACTGGTCGTTCGGGGACGGCGCATCGTCGTCCGGTGCGTGGACGGTCGCGCACCGATACGCGGCGGCCGGCAGCTACCTCGCGACGGCGACGGTCGTCGACGCGCTCGGCGTCGCCTCGAAGCGGACCGTCGGGGTCCACGTGGAGCCGTTCCCCCTCGTCACCGTGGCGATGTCGCACTCCGTGATCGACGTGGGCCAACCGATCGTGGTCCGCGCCGTGACGTGGAATGGGTCGGCGCCGTTCACGTACGAGTTCGCGGGGTTGCCTCCGGGGTGCGCGCCGGCGGACGTCGCGAACCTGACCTGCATGCCCCAGGACCCGGGCCAGTACGACGTCGAGGTGACGGTCGTCGACGCACACGGC
>DASYOF010000372.1:0-1663 GCA_036007995.1 Thermoplasmata archaeon | reverse complement strand
GAGGTCCGCCCGTTCGAGCTGCTCGGTGGCGATGCGGCGGGCCGCCCCGGCGGGGTCCTCGTACTCCAGCAGGTGGGACGACGGGAGCATCCATCGTTCGGACGTCCGCTGGAGTCGTCCGCCCTCGAGGGCGCCGAGTCGACCCCAGTCGGCGGCGGGGTCGATCCGACCGAGAACGACCCGGCGGGGATCGGGGACGGCGGTGACGATCAGGAACGCCGAGAGGCAGACTCCGTCCTTCGGGATTTGCGCGTAGCCGGGACCCGGCTCGGGCTCCCGTCGCCAGCGCGTGAACGTTCGGGTCTCGTGCTCGGTCATCCTCTCCTCCCCCTAGTGGCGAGGCGACGGCCGTTGGGACCGAGCCTTCGCTCCTCCGCCGCCGGAAGACCCGATCCCCTATGTCGGTTCCCGGCCCGGCCGCCGCGCCGCCCCGGAACTCTTAAGACGGGCGTTCGTTCGGAACCCCGTCGATGGACGGCCGCATCCTCACGCTGCTCCTCACCTACGTGCTCCCCGCGGCGCTCATCGTCCTCACCGTGTGGAAGTTCGCGTCGAACCCGCTCGCGATCTTGGCGCTCGTCCTCGTGATGATCGGGGGGTCGGTGTATCTGCTGACCTACACCGACAGCTTCGGCGGACCGGCGGCGAACTGATCCGGTCGCCCGGTCAGCCGTAGATCGGCGAGTTGGCGACCTCGCTCGTGGTCTCGGCCAGGGTCGGCTTGGGCCGGGCCCGCATCGCCGCGCGGAGGACCTTCTCGATCGCCTCCGCCTGCGTGCGAAGTGGGGCGGTATCGATCTTCAGGTCGGGGAGGATCCGGTCGAGACGCTCGATGAGGGCGGCCCCGGCGCGGTGGTCGGGAAGCCCCTCCGCCGCCACCTGGGCGCTGACGAGGAGCACGGCCACCGGGACCTGCCGAGTGATCCCCCCGACGAGCAGAGCGCCCGAGAGGCCTCCGATCACGCCGTCCTCGAGACGGCGGGTTCCCGCCTTCTGTAATTGGGCCGTGAGCGCAGCGTCCGGCTGGGACCACGCCACCCAGACCGTCTCGTCCGGCGGCGGCGCCGCCGACGGCACGTCGGGGGCCGGAACCTCGGTGGGGTGGGGCATGACTCCTTCGAGCGAGATGACGAGGCGCGCCTTCCGGTTCTCGGCGCCGTCGAGGATCGCGGTCGCGACCCCCGCCGCGAGATCCGGCGCCAGCGGGAGCTCGGAGAGCACCACGGAGAGTCCCGGTCGGCCGTAGACGCGGATCGGGGGATTGACTTCCCCGCCCTGCACGACGGCGATCGGAGGCGCGTCGAGCCCCTCGAACACGGCGATCCTCGGGAGCCCGAGGGTCCGGACGATGTAATGCCCCGCGATGGTGGCGGCGAGCCCCGCGGACGGGAAGCTCGATAGGACGATCCCGCCCGGCTCGACCACCGGGTCGGTCGGCCCGGTGTTCCGCCAGCCGACCGTCATCCGCCGTCCCTCGGTCCGACCACGCCCCGAATGTACATGTAGTCTCGTCCTAACGGCCGCACTTCCCCAAGGGACAAGTAGCTCCCTCGCTCGACGAGGTTCGTGGGGCTCCCGTTCCGCGACCTCGTCACCCCCGAGGAGCTTCCGTGGGAGGCGCTCGCGGGCCGCTCGATCGCGGTCGACGCGTACAACGCCGTGT
>DASYOF010000371.1:0-6236 GCA_036007995.1 Thermoplasmata archaeon | reverse complement strand
CCGTCGGCCGCCTTAATTCGGTTTGAGGAACCCCCCAAATAACCCCGGACCGAGCGGTTCTCTGTCGCGGAGGGCGGTCCCCCGCGGCCAGAACGAAACCATGTCGTGGCCCACCCCCCCGGAGAGCTCCCTCGTCGCCCGTGACGCCGAACCCCCACGCCTCTTCGGAACGGACGGGATCCGGATGATCGTCGGACGGGAGATGACGCCGCCGTTCGTCGCCTCGGTCGCGTCGGCGCTCGGAACGTATCTGCAGGGGCACGGGGAGGTGCTCGTCGCCCGGGATTTCCGGGTCTCGAGCGAGGCGATGACTCGGATCTTCGCCGGCGGGCTCATGATGCTCGGCGTCCACGTCCGCGACATGGGGCCGATGCCGACCCCGTGCCTCCAGTTCAACATCCAGGCCATCGGAGCGCGGATGGGCGTCACGATCACCGCGTCCCACAACCCGAACGAGTTCAACGGGATCAAATTCACCGGCCCTGAGGGGCTCGAGATCCCGCCCGAGGCGGAGCGCCAGATCGAACGGTCGATCCACCTGGGGCAGTTCTTGGAGGGCTCCTGGGATCAGGTCGGGGACCTCCGGTCCGACGGCGAGGGGGTCGACCGGTACCTGAGGTCGATCCTCCATCATGCGGGTACCGACCGGATCCGGAAGTGGAACCCGCTCGTCGTGCTCGACGCAGGGAACGGCACGAGTTCGGTGACGAGCCCGGCGCTGCTCCGCCAGCTCGGTTGCCGGGTGATCACTCTCAACGCGAGCCCCGATGGACACTTTCCCGGCCGACCGTCGGAGCCCACCGAGGAGAACCTCTGGGCGCTTCGGAAGGCCGTGGTCGAGTTCGGGGCCCAACTCGGCATCGCGCACGACGGCGATTCGGACCGGGTGGCGTTTGTCGACGAGCTCGGTCGATTCATCCCCGGAGAATCCACGATGGCGCTGTTCGCGCAGCGACGGCTCCAGGACCGCGGAGGCGGCACCGTGGTCACGAGCGTCACTTCCTCGACCGTCATCGAGGACGTCGTCCGCGCGGAACATGGCGAACTGCGCGTGACCCGCTCCGGCTCGCTTCCCGTCGCGGAAGGGACGCGGACCCACAACGCCGTCTTCGCCGGCGAGGAGAACGGCGGGTACTATTGGCCCGAGCACCAGGTCGCCCGCGACGGGCCGATGAGTTCGGCCCGCATGATCGCGCTCCTCTCGGAGTCGATGCGACCGCTGTCCGCCCTCGTCGACGACCTCCCCCAGTACTCCGTTCTGAAGACGAAGGTCCCGCTCGCGAGGGCCGACGCCCCCGCGGTAATGGCGAAAGTTCGGGCGCACCTCGAGGACGACGCCGACCGCCTCTTGGCGATCGACGGTGTGAAAGGCTATTTCCCGGACGGCTGGATCCTGATCCGACCGTCGGGGACGGAACCGATTTGCCGGGTGTACGCCGAGAGTCGTTCGAAGGACGCCGCGAAGAAGTTGCTCGACCGGGGCCTCGGGATCGTCGAGTCGGCCCGGCCGACGCCGTCGTTCGACCGTCAGCCCGCCGGGTCGGCCAACGGGCCTGGCGCGCTCTCGGGGGCCCCCGCTCTCCGCCGCTAGGCGCGCGCCGACCGTGTTGCCCCTCCTCCGGACCATCGACGGACGGATCGCCCCGCGCGGCCCGGATCCACCGGCCCGAATTGGAGCGGCGACGGGAGCTTCAAGCGGAAGGGCGAGCCGTTCGGAAGAACCGGCCTCACTCGGGGGCACGATCGGGGAGTCCCGGTATCGTCTGCGCCCGTGGACGCTGGCCGCGTCGCCCTGGGACCGCCGCCCGCCCGGGCGCCGGAAAGGGTTGATCGATGGCGGGCCGGACCTTCGTCAGGCCGACCGGTAGTCGAGCAGAAGCTCGTTCATCGGCACGTCCGAGCCGACGATGTCGACCCCGTGGATGTCCTTGAGCTTCTGGAAGTACCAGACATGGAACGGGTCGGTCATTCCCCGGAGGGACTCGAGCGCCTTGGCCTCGCTCTCCGCCTCCTGGATCACGACGACCATCTCGCCCATCGGGGTCTTTTGCAGGAACATCGTTTCCCGCCGGAAGCCTGCGGCCTTCCGAGAATCCTCGTACTCCTGCTTCCTCGAGCCTTCGAGCTCGCCGACAAACTGCCGGAATTCTTCGGTCTTGTTCGGCTGGAGGGGGGCTACGAACGCATAGAGCTGCATCGATTGTCCTCGGAGTCCGCTCGGTGGGACGACGGATAACCGCTCGCTCGATTGGAATCAAGCCCGCCCCCTAGGGGTTCCGGTCGTCCGACCGCGGATCGGCGCCCGCGACGTCCTCGGGTCGCTAAATTCGGGTTAAGCTACCGTCCATATAGGCCCCGACCGACGAGTGCCCTGTGCTGCGGACGGGGCCGTCCTTCCTGAGACGAGAGGCCCAGGCGAGCGACCCCCGTGCGGCCGACTCGGTTCCCCCCGTTTCTCGTCCTTCAGTCACCAAGCTTGGGAACAGAACATGAACCGAACTATCGTGGCCACGGTCGCCGTCCTTGCCGCACTTGCCGTAATGATCCTACCGGCCGCCCTCGGGGCGATCCCAGGTGGTCCCGTTTCGCTGGGAGCCGCGTCGAACGCGTCCCCCACGGCCTCCGCGAACACGAACTCGGCCTTCTGCCACCAGAACGCGGTCCCGCTCGGCGCCGCCGGCAACTTCCGTGTCCTCGCGGGCACGACGGTCACCAACACGGGCGCCTCGGTCGTTCATGGCAACCTCGGCGTCAGCCCGGGATCCGCCGTGACCGGTTTCCCGCCCGGGAAGGTCACCGGCGCCATCCACAAGGCCGACACCGCCGCCGCGAACGGGCAGTTGGCGCTCACCACCGCGTACAACAATGCGATGGGGCGCACGCACTGCCCCACCTCCATCGCCGGGAACATCGGAGGCCGGACCCTCGGGCCGGGGCTGTACAAGTCCACCTCGTCCCTGATGATTTCGAGCGGTGACCTCACGCTCACCGCGCACGGCCACTCGGGGGCGGTGTTCATCTTCCAGGTCACGACCAAGTTCACGACGAGCGCCGGGCGGAAGGTCATCCTTGCCGGAGGCGCTCAGGCGCAGAACATCTTCTGGGCCGTCGGCAGCTCGGCGACGCTCGGTACGACCTCGGTCGTCTACGGGACGATCCTCGCCCACAAGTCGATTTCCCTGGCCACGGGCTCGGTCCTCCACGGACGTGCCCTCGCGCACATCGGGGCCGTCACCCTCGGCGCCGCGCACGTCAAGAACTCGCCGCTTGCGACGCCGATGCCGACCGCCGCGAAGGCGGCCCTTCCAATGATCGCGGCGCGTCCGTTCCCGTAGCGGGACATCCCGTGTCCCATCGGCGGTTTCCTCCCCGCCACGGGACGGCGCGCCGTCCGCCGACCTCTCCCTGCCGGGGTGCTCGAGAGCGTAGGGGCCGGACGGAGAGATTAAGCGAGCCCCGAACCTTGTACTAAGCCCCCATGCGGCTCGTAGTCTGCGTCGACCGCGACGACGACCTCGGCCGCAAGGCCGGCGTCGTGGGGCCGGTCGTCGGACGCGAGAACGTCCTCGCCGCCGCGCTCAAGCTCGGGACGTCGGACCCCGAGGACGCCGACACGAACGCGATGTTCGCGGCGATCCACCTCCTCGACCAGATCCGGGAGGCGGGCGAGGACGCCGACGTCGTGGTCCTCACCGGCTCCCCGAAGGTCGGGGTGCTCTCCGACCGCCGGGTCGCCGAGCAGTTCGACCGGGTGCTCCGCGAGCACCCCGCCACCTCGGCGCACCTCGTTTCCGACGGCGCGGTGGACGAGTATCTGTTTCCGATCCTCGCCTCGCGCGTCCGGATCGACGGCGTCCGCCGGGTCTACATCCGTCAAAGCGCGAGCCTGGAATCGACGTACTACACGCTGGTCCGGGCGCTCAAGGACCCGAAGCTGCGCGCGAAGACCGTCCTTCCGTTCGCGATCGTCCTCCTCATCCTCGGGGTCGCGGCCGCGGGCGGGGTCATCTGGTGGGGGGTCATCGGCCTCTCGATCCTGCTCGGGATCTACCTGATCTTCTGGACGTTCGACATCGACGAGGCGCTCATCGAATCGCTCCGGTCCGCCTCCACGGACGTCCGCCAGGGGTCCGTGGCGTTCGGCTTCGGCCTCTTCTCCCTCGCGCTCGTCGGCGTCGGGTTCCTGACCGGGTACAACGTCTACGTCGGCCACCCGGCGGAGACGCCGATCGACCGGGTCCTCCTGTTCGCTTCCACGGGTCTCCTGTTCTGGCTGTTCGCGGCCGAGATCTGGGAGAGCGGACGGGCGATCCGGCGTTACCTCCTGCGGGGCCACCTGCCCCGGTCGTACCCCGTCGCCACGATCTCGATCGTGGGGATCGGCCTCGTCAGCTACGGGATCGTGTACGCGGCCGCGCTCGTCGAGAACTTCACGCTCGCCGGCGCCCTCGGGCCGGCCCAGCTCCCCCTCGTCATCACCCTCGTCGTCGGCGGCCTCGCGATGATCATCGGCGCGGGCGCGTTCTACCAGTACCGGAAAGTGCGTCGCACGTCGCCGCTCCCGGGCGAGTCGGACGACGCGACCGACGAACTACCCTCCCCCGGCGAGTCCGGCTGAATCGTCGCCAGTTCGCCGCCGCCGGCCGGGGCCGACGGCGACCCGCGGATCGGCGGGTCCGGAACGCGGTTCGGAACCGGGGTGACGGGCACCGCCGGACTAGGGCCGGAGGCTCGTCCGGACGTCCTCGATGGGGAGGTCAAGCCCGCACTCCGCGCGGAGGCGAGAGCGGATGGCCTCGAGATCGAGACCGTCGCCCATCGCCTGGCGCACCAGATGGCGAACGTCCTCCCAGTAGTTCCACGGGAACACGACCCAGACCCACGCATCGCGGGGAATCGTCTCAGCGAAGTAGTCCGGCACGAACTTCGAGTGGCCGATGTGGAGGCACGCCGCGGACTCGACGCGGCTCGCGCCCGCGGCTCGGACCGCCTCGGTCGCGAGCGCGAGGCTTTCGCCGGTGTCGGTGATGTCGTCCACGACGAGAACGCTCTGCCCCTTCACCGGCCCGCTGAGGCCCTCCGTCAGCTCGGCCTTACCGCTCGGCTGCGCCGTGACCCCCCAGTGCTGGAGCCGGATCGAGACGAGACGCTTCACGCCGAGGCGGTCGGCGAGGAGCCGCGAGGGGACCCAGCCCCCCCGGGTCAGCCCCACGATCGTGTCCGGGACCCGCCCTTTCGCCCGGACCGCTTCGGCGATCCGGTCGGCCCACGCGTCGGCCTCGGCCCAGGAGGTACGGCGGCAGCGGGGAAGTTCGGCCATCGACAAGAAGGGAACGGGTTCGCGGGGAAAGGGTTGCCGGGCGCCGCCCGGTTACGGGTAGATGCCGCGGATGTTGATCGCGTCGACGACCCGCTGGATCGCGAGCACGTAGGCGGCCGTCCGGTTGTGGACGTGCTGCTGCTCGGCGACCTTGTGGACGTCGTTGTACGACCGGACCATCACGGCCTCGAGCTTCTGGTTGACCTCGGCGAGCGGCCAGAAGAACCCCTGGATGTCCTGCGCCCACTCGAAGTAGCTCACCGTGACGCCGCCCGCGTTCGCGAGGACGTCGGGGAGGACGGTGATCTTCTTCTCGTAGAGGACCGTGTCGGCCTCGGGGAGCGTCGGGCCGTTCGCGGCCTCGGCGACGATCTTCGCCTGGATCTTGTCGGCGTTCTTCTTCGTGATCTGGTTCTCGAGCGCCGCGGGGATCAGGACGTCCGCCTTCAGCTCGAGGATCTCTTCGTTCCCGACCGAGCGCGCGCCGGGGAAGTTGATGACCGAACCGGTCTTCGCCTTGAACTCCTCGACCGCGTGGGGGTTGAGCCCGTCGGGGTTGTGGATCCCGCCCTTCGAGTCCGAGACGGCGACGATCTTCGCGCCCTGCTCGTCGTGGAGGAGCTTCGCGGCGACGCTGCCCGCGTTGCCGAACCCCTGGACGGCGACCGAGGCGCCCTTGATGTGGACGCCGGCGTGCGGCGCGGCCTCGCGGATGACGTAGGCGCAGCCGCGCCCCGTCGCCTCCCCGCGGCCTTCCGACCCGCCGAGGCTGATCGGCTTGCCCGTGACGACGCCCGGGACGGAGTAGCCCCGCTGCATCGAGTAGGTGTCCATGATCCACGCCATCGTCTGGCCGTCGGTGTAGACGTCCGGCGCGGGGATGTCCATCTCCGGCCCGATGATCGGCGAGATCTCG
>DASYOF010000370.1:0-7739 GCA_036007995.1 Thermoplasmata archaeon | reverse complement strand
CGACCGAGGTCCGGAGCTCGGGGGCGAGGGCTTCGAGGTCCGAGTTCGGTGCCGCCGACGAGGAATGGGGGCGCTCCGGGGTGCCGGCGACCGCCGTTACGGCGACGATCCGCTGCACCATCTCCACGGTGACGAACGACTCGCCCGGGCCGACCTCCTCGATCACCTTCTGGGAGATCGCGAGCGGCCACGGCTGGGCGACCAGCAGTCGGAGGGCGTCGGCCGCGACGAGCTTGTTCCGGGACTCGAAGTACGCGACGAGCTGGTCGCGGACGGCGGTGGCCACCGGGGACGGCACGCTCACCGCGGACCCTTCGGACGACATCGCCGACGATCCCGGGCGCACGAGGGGCCCCCGGCAGATGAATGCGACGGGTCGGAACTCGCTGCTCGACCGGCGCGGCGACTAGTCCCGGTACGATTCCTTCGCGTAGGTCACGCCCTTCGGGAACTTCTCCTTCAGGTGCGCGATCAGCGATTCGGAGCTGCGTTCGAGGTGCGCCCCGTACCATCGGACCACGAGGTCGCGGAGCGCCGCGTGCAGCTCGCGGAGGTTGACGGACTCCTCGCGGCTGTCGTAGAGGACCGCCTGGTTCATCATTCGCATCCAGCCGGTGTACTTGTGGTAGGACTCGCCCTCGCACCACTCGTAGATCCCGCGGAGGTGGGACAGTCCTTCGGGCGTCCGGTAGTACCAGAAGCGGAGCGTGAAGCCGACCCACCCGGGGGTCCGGTCGTGGAGCTCGATCGTCTTGATCGCCCCGAAATCGAAGCTGTCGCGGAACGACCACTTCTCGGGGTACTCCACGAACGTCGCGAACAGCGTCTGCGACGGTTCGATCGTGAGGTGGACGGAGATCTGCTCGAACTGGTTGTGGACCTCCCAGAGGTCCTGCAGGAGCCGCTTGTTGAGCTCGCCGCGGTGCGCGAGGTCTTCCCCGCCCTTCTCCCCGGCGGACTTCTGGGACTTCGACAACTCCTCGCGGAGCGACATCACGAAGTTGTCGTCCGCGAGCGGGGCTGGTTGAACCTCGTCGGGAGTCGCCGGTGGCGCGGGAGGTGCGGCCTTACGCTTGGGCATGCAATTCTCTCCGACGCCGCCGAAGCTGGGTCGTCTATTCAAACTTTTTGTGGAGTAACTCCGTCGGCGCCTGCGCGAAGCGCCCGCGCGCACCCAATCGTGTCCTCCGTCGTTCAACTCGAGGCACCAGGGTGGACGAAGGAGCTTTGTGGCGAAGCACGGTGAACTCGCATCCCGCGGAAAGCGCAAGTCCGAGGTCGGTCCATGGATCTGCGGGGCGGGTACGGAACTCCGTGACCTTCCACACCCCTCGCCTCGCGCGCCGGCGCCGGCCTCCCCCCGGTCTTGCCCCGGTCAGCGCCATCGCGGTGGCGATTGCCGTGCTCGCCTTGCTCCCCCATCTCGGCGGGGCGTCGGGCGCACCCGTCTTGCCGCCGTCGAGCCACCACCCGAGCGCAGTCCCTCTCGCCGCGGCCGATTTCTCCCGAGCGCTGTCCCCATCGACGACGACCACGGTGAATCTGTCGAACGACTGGTCCTGGACCGAATGGAGCTCCGGCGTCGGGCCCTCACCGCGCTCACAGCCGATGATGGCCGACGACCCGGCCGACCATGGCATACTCCTGTACGGAGGTACGAGCCTCGCCACGTCCGCCATCCTCAACGATACCTGGCTGTTCCGGAGCGGAGTGTGGACGGAGATCTGCAGCGGAACCACCGCAGCCCCCGCCTGCTCGACATCCCCGTCGCCGCGGATCGCGGCCCAACTGGCGTACGACCCGGCCGACCATTCGGTGCTCTTGTTCGGGGGCGCGAAGAGCTTCAGCGACGTGAACGACACCTGGCTCTTCGCGAACGGGTCGTGGAGGAACGTCACCGGAGCCGTAGCCCCGCCGCCGGGCGATAGCCTCCCCGTCGCCAGCGATGCGGCCGGTGGCGTCCTCCTGATCACGAATCGCAACCACGTCCCGGAGACCTGGGAGTACGGTGCCGCCGGCTGGACCCGCCAGCTTCCGACGACGACCCCATCGGTCGCCGACCTCCAGCCGATGTGGTTTGACGCTCGGCTCGATGCGGACGTCCTGTGGGACCAGGGCTCGGGGACCTGGGCGTTCGTCTCGGGCGAGTGGACGAAACTCTCCGTGACGGGGTCGCCCCCGGCGGCGGGCGGATTCCCCTCGGGCGGCGGGTACGATTCGTCGGCCGGCTACGGCTTCGTCTACGCCCCGTCCGACTCGGCCCGGACGACCTGGACGTTCTCGGCCGGGATCTGGACCAACGTTACCGCCAACGTCTCGTCCGGCCCCGCCACCACGACGCCCCTCGGCGTCGTCTACGACACGACGGACGGCTATGTGCTCGCGGCGGAGGACACCGGAACGGCCCTAAAGGACGTTCAGACCTGGATCCTGCACGACCCGTTCACGGTCCGGCTGAACGACTCCGACGGGGTCCAGGACGTCGGCCAATCCACCTCTCTTTACCTGACGATCTTCGGCGGGATCGCGCCGTACGGCACGACAGTGCTCTCCGAACCGCCCGGATGCGGTCCGCCGAGCAACGCCACCAACGAGACCCTCGTCCCCTGCGTGATGGTCCGGACCGGCACGTTCGACCTGACGGTGCTCGTCCACGATGTTCGGGACCTCTACCTCCGGGCCACGCTGGCCGTGACGGTGGCTCCGACTCTGGGCGCCTCCGGTTACGCCACGCCGAACCCGGCTTCCGTAGGCGACCCGGTCAGTTTCTTCACCAACGTCTCCGGGGGAGCGCCGCCGTACTCGATCGCCTGGACGGTCCCGGGGCAGGCGACCCGCACGGGCCCGTCGTTCACGACCAGTTTCTCCTCCCCACAGAACCTCTCCGTTCAGCTGAGCGTCACCGACGCGGCGCAAAGCCGCTGGGCGGCGACGTTCCCGATCGTCATCCTGACGGCGATCGGCGTGGCGGCCTCGGCGAACCGGACCTCCACGGATGTCGGCGTCCCCGTTCGGTTCACGGCAAACGTCGAGGGGGGCGTTCCGCCGACCGCGACGAACTGGACGTTCGGCGACGGCACGGTCGGCGTCGGCTCGAACGTGACACATGCGTACCCCTCCGCCGGAGATTTCACAGCGGACGTCGTCGGGACGGACGGCCTCGGGTCGCGGGCCTCCGCCATCGTCAACGTCACCGTCCACAGCCCGCTCCGGGCACGGCCGACGGGGCCCGCGACGAGCGTCCCGACCGTCGCGACCCCGGTGACGCTCTCCGCCGGAATCTGGGGGGGCACGCCGCCGTTCGTCGTCTCGTGGGACTTCGGGGACGGGCAGCACTCGAACCTGACCGACCCGTCACCGACCTTCGCGGCCGCCGGGAACGCCACCGTGACGATCACCGTGACCGACGCCGTGGGACAGCGCGCGACGGGCCGGCTCGTGCTGGACGTCGCCACCTCCTCGAACGGCTCCGCCCCGCCGCCCGGTGGCACCGCCTCGGACGGCCCCGCCCTGTACGCGTCGATCGGTCTCGTGGTCGCCGGGGCCGTGGGGGCCACCGCGCTCTGGTTCGTTCGCCGTGGCCGGCGAGCCAGCCCTTAAATACCCTTCGATTCTCTCGACGGTTGGAAGGACTCCCGGAGACGGACGGAGGCAACTCCTCGCGTCGCCGCGCCTCACGGACTGACGACTCATGCTAACCCCCTGCCTCTGTCGTACGCTCCGCGCATCCGCGATCGACCGCCAGGTTTCGCCCTAGTTCCGTCCTCCGCAAGAGTCGCACGCCGCCCAAGCGCGGCGTGGAATCCACCCGCAAACCGGAGGAACAACCGAACATGACCAACGACCCCAGCGCCGCCAAGTACCAGATCAAAGCCCGAATTATGGCCGAAGGCGTCATCGACAAGCCCGACGTCGTCGGAGCCGTATTCGGCCAGACCGAGGGGCTCCTCGGAGACGAGCTCGATCTCCGCGACCTGCAGAAATCCGGCCGGATCGGCCGGATCGAAGTCGACATCGACTCCCGGAAGGGGAAGAGCGAGGGCGAGATCACGATCCCGTCCTCCTTGGACCAGGTCGAGACCGCGATCCTCGCCTCCGGCCTCGAGACCGTGGACCGGATCGGCCCGTGCCGGGCCAAGATCGAGGTCATCTCGGTCGAAGACATCCGCATCTCCAAGCGTCAGAAGGTCGTCGAGCGGGCGAAGGAGATCCTCCAGCGCCTCCAGGAAGGCTCGAAGGGCGTCGGCGTCGACCTCACCGAATCGGTCCGCAAGGCCGTCCAGGTCGAGGAGATCACGACCTACGGCCCCGAGCACCTCCCCGCCGGACCGAACATCGACCAGGCCGATGCGCTGATCGTCGTCGAAGGCCGGAGCGACGTCCTGAACCTGCTGCGCTGCGGCATCAAGAACTGCATCGCGGTCGAGGGGACCAGCGTCCCCCAGACGGTGAAGGACCTTTCCCGCGGCAAGACCGTCACGGTGTTCACCGATGGCGACCGCGCGGGGGAGCTGATCCTGCGCGAGATGCTGCAGACGATGGACATCGACTTCGTCGCCCGGGCGCCCCGCGGCAGCGAGGTCGAGGAGCTGACCCAGAAGCAGCTCGTCAAGTGCCTGCGGAACAAGATCCCGATCAACCAGTTCCTCGAGATGAGCGGGTTCGAGTCGACGGGCGCGTCGCGCCCGCCGATGGAGGACCGGGGCGAAGGCACCGCGCCCCCGATGCGGAACGAACGCCGCGACGACCGGCGCGACGAGCGCCGGGACGACCGCGGCCCGCGCCGGGAGCCGGAGGGGGAGCGGATGCCGCCACCCCCGCCGCCCCGCGAGATCGCCCGGCCCCTGCCGCCGCCCCCGCCCCCCGCGGCCCCGCTCTCGCCGGAGCTCCAGAAGTACTTCGGCATCCTCGCGGGAATCGAGAACACGTCGAAGAGCGTCTTCCTCGGGCCCGACGACGCGGTCGTCGGCGAGGTCCCGGTGAAGGAGATGATCGACGCGCTCGCGACCCTCGGCCAGCCGGCGAAGACCCTCGTCTTCGACGGCGTCGTCAGCCAGCGGCTGCTCGACGTCGCCCAGGAGAAGGGGATCGCTCTCGTCGTCGCGAACCGGATCGGGGCGGTCGGCAAGATCCCCGAGAACGTCCGCGTCGTCACGCGGATGGACGCCGTCGCGGCGCCCGGCCCCCGCTGAACCGATTCGGGGGACCGGTGATGCCGGTCCCCCCACCCTCTTAAGCCCCCGAGCCGCTTGATTCCCTCGGGTCCGTGAGCGAACCATCCACGTCCTCGGCCGGCGACCCGGCCCGCTCGAAGTTCACGAGCCTCGACGCCATCCGGTCGAGCGAGGAGATCCCGATCCCCTCGGACCCGCTCGGCCGCGTCATCGGCCAGGAGAAGGCCGTCGAGCTCGCCCGGATCGCGGCGTACCAGCACCGCCACCTCCTCCTCGTCGGCCCGCCAGGGATCGGGAAGTCGATGACCGCGCAGGCGCTGGCGCTCCACCTCGAGCGGCCGCGCACCGAGATCCGGATCGTCCACAACCCGGAGAACCCCGAACGCCCGAGCGTCGAGGTCGTCGGTCGCGAGGAAGTGTACCGGGAACGGGAAGCCCGCCGGACGATCGAGGGGGAGCTGATCTCCCCCACCGAAGCCCCGGCGTCCGTCGCCGAGCGGCTCGGGTACCGGTGCCCCCGCTGCAGCTTCTACTCGCTCCCGAGCGAACGGTACTGTCCGAGCTGCGGGAACATCAAGCAGGTCGTCCCGGGGATCGCCCCCGGGAGCGGCAACCCGTTCCGCGACCTCGTGGGCGGGATCCTCGAGCTGACGGTGAGCCCCGGCGGCAACCCGATGGAGTCGGTGCGCACGACCAGGCTCCGGAACGGCGTCGAGGAGGTCGTCGCCTACGAGCGGTCCGGCGACAAGATCACGGTCCTCGACCAGCGCGCCCTCGAGCGGCGGCGCACGCTCCAGAAGGAGAGCCCGCGGAAGATCCTCGTGAAGATCGACCGCACGCCGTTCGTGATGGCGACCGGCGCGAGCGAGACCGAGCTCCTCGGCGACGTCCGGCACGACCCGTACGGCGGCCACCCCCAGTTGGGCACGCTCCCGTACGAGCGCACGATCCCCGGCGCGATCCACGAGGCGCACGAGGGGGTGCTGTTCATCGACGAGCTGCCCCACCTCGGCCACCTGCAGCGCCACCTGCTGACGGCGATGCAGGAGAAGCGGTTCCCGATCTCCGGACGGAACCCCCAATCCGGCGGGGCGTCGGTCCGGGTCGACAACGTGCCGTGCGACTTCATCCTCGTCGCCGCCTCGAACATCCAGGACATCCACGGCATCCTCTCGCCGCTCCGCTCGCGGATCGCGGGCGGCGGGTACGAGGTCCTGCTCGAGACCACGATGCCGGACACCGAATCGAACCAGCTGAAGCTCGCCCAGTTCACCGCCCAGGAGATCGCGACGGACGGACGACTACGACCCGCGACCCAGGAGGCGATCCTCGAGCTGATCCGGGAGGCCCGCCGGCGGGCCGAGGCGTACGACGGGCGCCGCAACGCCCTGACCCTCCGACTCCGCGAACTCGGCGGACTCATCCGGACGGCGGGCGACCTCGCCACCGTCGCCGGGAGCCAGTACCTCGAGGCGGCCCACGTGCGCGAGGCGCTCCAACGAGCCCGGTCGATCGAGGAGCAGATCCGCTCCGCCTACGGCTCGCTCCAGGGAGGGATCCGGCAGGACGTGACGGAAGCCCAGCGGCAGAGCATGGGGTACTACCACTGGAACGAGCACCCCGACTCGGGGAGCTTCCCCGGCGGGTACGGCTGACGGACCCCCCACGGACGTTCCATGAGCGAACCTGCTAGCTTGAAGCCTGGCGGGGGCGCTGCCACTACTACGGACGCCGAACCAATCGTCCCGGTCGAGGGACCGTCGGCACCCCAACCCCGCCTCGCCGCACTCCGCCGAAGCCTCCCCCCCGCGCGGCTCACCTGGATCCTTCTCCTCATCCTCGGCGGGTACGCGGTCGACCATTTCGGGGGCCTCGGCCTCACGTCGCTCCTCGTCCTCCCGCTCGTCGCCGCGGTCGCCGACACCGCCCTCCAGAGCCTCCGGTTCCCCCAGCTTCGATTCCCGGATGCGGCGCTCGCCACCGGCTTGTTCGTCGCACTCCTGCTTCCGCCAACGGTCCCCCTGCTGGCCGGCGGGGCGGTGGCGTTCGCCGCGATCGGCGTCAAGCACGCCCTCCGACGCCGGGGCCGACCGATCGTGAACCCGGCGGCGACCGGGGTGCTCCTCGGCGTTTTCCTCCTCGGCCTGGCGCCCGCGTGGTGGGCGGGCGTCGACCTCGTGAGCGAGGTCGCGCTCGTCGCCTTCGGCCTGCTTCTGATCGCCCGGAGCCCGACCGGGTGGCGACTCCCGACGACGTTCTTCCTCGTCTACGCGCCGTTCTCGATCTTCGTCAAGGTCGTCCTCATGGCGGCGCTCTCCCCGAAGGTGCTGTTGCTCGGGGTGCTCGACCCCGCGACGCTGTTCTTCGGCCTCTTCCTCGTCGCCGAGCCCCGGAGCGCGCCGAGGGATCCGTCGCTCCACACGCTCTACGCCGCGCTCGTGGCGCTGGGCGCCGCCCTCCTACCCACCGTGATGCCCACCGCCGGGATCCTGGTCGCCCTGGTCATCGTCGGACTCGGGAGCGGGGCAACCGCCGTCCTCCTGGCGATGCGAAACCCCGACGGCT
>DASYOF010000369.1:0-4556 GCA_036007995.1 Thermoplasmata archaeon | reverse complement strand
GGCCTGAACCCGAAAGGCTCGGTCCGCATCGAGTGGGGCGGCGCCACCGGCGGCGAATGCTTCCAGGCGGCGTACGAGGCCGTCGCCTCCGGTCGGATGGACGTCTGCCTCGCCGCCGGGTACGAGACGATGAGCCGGGTCCAGACCTGGAAAGGGAACGAGTTCATCGCGCTCGCGTCCGATACGAACTACGACTTCCCGCTCGGTGGGTTCTACACCGGCTACTACGCCCTGATGGTCCAGCGCCACATCTACGAGTACCTCCGGAAGACCCGGTTCGCCCACGTCAAGGACGAGCGCGAAGCCCAACGGCTCGCGACCGCCGAGGGGAGCCGCATCATGAGCCTCGTCTCGGTCAAGAACCACGTCAACGCGCTCCACAACCCGTACGCGCAGTACCCGAAGCAGCTGACCGTCGACGACGTCCTGAAGTCCGAGATGATCAGCTACCCGCTCACTCGCGAGCAGATCTGCACGATGAGCGACGGCGCCGCCGTCGCGGTCCTCTGCACGGCCGAGCGCGCGAAGGAGTTCACGGACCGGCCCGTCGAGGTCATCGGCGTCGGCACCGGGACCGACACGATGCGGCTCGCCGACCGTCCGTTCGGGAAGGTGCCGTTGATGCCGCACGAGAGCGCGAACGACTACGCGAATCTCGATTACCCCGGCGTCCACTCGTTCCGGGCCGGTCGCGCCGCGGGCCTCGAAGCGTACAAGATGGCCGGCATCACGGCCCCGAAGAAGGAGCTCGACTTCATCGAACTCCACGACGCCTACGCGTCGAGCGAGATCCAGACGTACGAGGACCTCGGTCTGTGCCGATACGGCGAGGGATACGCCTTCACGGAGTCCGGCGCACCGTTCCTGCCGAACGTGAAGTACCCGTTCCCCACGCCGAAGGCCGGCGAGATCCCCGTCAACCCGTCGGGAGGCCTCATCGCCTGCGGCCACCCGGTCGGCGCGACCGGCCTCATGCAGGCCGTGTTCGCCTACTGGCAGCTCCAAGGGTCGATCGCGAAGCACTTCCGCGACGGTACCCTGCAGATCCCCGACGCGAAGCGCGGCGCGATCCACAGCCACGCCGGGACCGGGTCCGCGGTGACCGTGTCGATCCTCGAGCGGGGGTTCTGATGGCGCCCCCGAAGCCGAAGCGGTTCTCGAAGTTCCGCGAGGTGCAGGCCGAGATCGAGAAGGTCGGCTCGGCGATCTTCCGGGACGCGAACGGCGTCGACAGCCTGATCGTCCTCAGCCCGTACTCGATCAACTACATCCACAGCTACGCCGAGGACTCGGCGTTCTTCCTCGGCCTGGCCGAGGGGAAGCTTCTCGGGTCGAAGTGCACCGGCTGCGGGTTCGTGTACGCGACGCCGCGCAGCCACTGCATGAACTGCGGGAAGCCGACCGAGTGGCACGAGCTTCCGAAGACCGGCCGGGTCCACTCGTGGACGACGTGCCAGTTCGGCAGCGAGGCGTTCCTGAAGGAGACCCCGTACAACCTCTGCCTGGTCGAGTTCGACGGCGCGGGGAGCCTATTGCTCGCGCGCTTGAAGGACTGCACGCAGGACGACATCTGGACCGGAATGCCGATCGTCGCGAAATTCGAGGCGAAGCCGAAGTACTCGATCACCGACGTCTGGTTCGTGCCGCAGAAGTAGGGCGGGGCCGACGGCCCCGGGGGGACCGACCCCCCCCGGCTGAGCCGGCCCGACCCGCGGCGCCGTCGCAGGTGCCCGGACGTCGCGATCGAGGCCGGCGGGGAGGCCCACGCTACGGCGCGAGGACCCACCCGACGACGGAGGCGACCGGGGCGAATCCGAGTCGTTCTAGGATCGGCCGGCTCGACTCCCGCGCATCGACGGTGAGGTACCGGAACCCGCGGGCGCGCGCGAGGTCGGCCCGGGCGGCCACCAGCGCCCGGTACACCCCACGACCCCGGAACTCCCGGGTCGTTCCTCCGCCCCACAGGCTGGCGAACGCGCGTCCCATCGGGAGTTCCAGACGGCCCGCGCTGGCGGGGCGTCCGAGGACCTCCGCGACGAACACCGCGAGGCTGGGCGACGCGAGCCGCGGGAGGTACTCCTCGAGCTCCCAGCCGGGCTCCGGGGCGAACGCCGTCCGGCTGACGGCCACGGCCGTCTCTAGCCCGGTCCGATCCTGGACGCGCCGGATCACGACGGAGCCGCCCGAGGGTGGGAACGGGCGGCCCCGCTCGAGGTCGTACACCATGAGGGTCTCGGGTGGATCGGCGACGAACCCGCTGGCGGCCAGAATCTCGCCCAGGTTTGGGGGAGGGTCGTACTCGTAGAGTTTCCACTCGACCTCGACGCCGGACGATCGGGCGTGCCTCGCTTCCGCGGCGACCCGCTCGGGGGCCTCCGAGGCGGTCAGATGGGAGTACGCGATCCAGGCCCGTCGACCCACGACCCGGACGAAATGCTCGCTGCGCTCCGCGCGCTCGTCCCCCTCGAGCGGCGGGTCGCGGCGCATCTCGGCGTCGAAACGAGTTCGAATCGCTTCGAGGCCGTCGGGGTCCGGGGAACGCGGCTTCACGAGAACCTCGGGAGGAGGAACATCGGCCGCGACGCGGAGAATCGAGGGACCGGCCGAAGCCGATCGGGGAACCGGTTCTCGCGTGGGGTTCCGGCGACCCGGGTCGTTCGTTCGACCGGCGGGTGGCCGACCCGCTCGAACCTCCCGTGGTGCGGCCCCGCCCGACTCGGCGGTGGCGCGGCGGCGCCCATCGCCAGGCCGCCTCTGCGGCCCACTTCATACGTTTGCTGGTGAGGCGCGGACCCGGCCAATCGCCGTTGGCGGCGCGCCCCGAATCGACGCTGGGGGGGAGGCGAATCCTATTCTCGGTGCGACGGTCCGACCGGTGATGGCCCCTCGCAAGGAGCCCGAACCGGCGTTGGCGGCGCCCGGGCTGAGCAGTGCCTTCTCGATCGAGAAACCCCCACTCGCCGGCCCCCGGGCCAACCGAAGGTCGCGGAATCGGCCGTACTCCCACGTGCACCTGGAGGTCGACCTCGAGCCGAACCGGCCGGACCCGGCGGGTGTCGCGCCCCTCGAGCGACTCGTGGGTTTCCTCAAGGAGCATCGGGTCGAGGAGCAAGGGGACCTCGTCCTGCTGGCGGCGGCGACCCTCCACGCGCTCGCGTCCCGGCGATTCCGCCGGGTCGACCACTGGGAGGTCTCCCCCGGCGGGTGGCTGCCGCCGCCCACCGGCACGTCGGACCCCGAGGCCTCCGAACCGGTCGGGGACCTCCTGAAATCGCTCGAATCCGGGGCGCTCTCCACCGTCGCTACCGCGCGGTCGTTCTCCGCCCGGCTCTCCGACCTCGCGGGCGGCCGGATCGACGTTACCGTCCGCAGGGTCCATCGGACCCGGGGCCACGCCCTCTCCCTCGACCTGTGGGGCCTTTGGACGCCGGCAAAGGTCCACGACCTGGAGGGCTCGCTCGCCGCCCGGCTGCCCGTCCTCCACACGACCATCACGAAGTTCCAATACGCCTGACCCGGGCCTGGCCCGGGGCGGGAAGACCGGGGGCCGCGCGACCGTGGCTACGGTCGGCGGGGTGCCGCAGGGGAGCTCCCCTGCGGCCGGGTCTGCCGAGTTATGCCGCGGGCCGGGCTTGAACCGGCGGCTTCAAGATCTTCAGTCTTGCACTCTCCCAAACTGAGTTACCGCGGCAGCCGGGCGCGCGACTCCCCGACCAGTATATGGGGCTGCCGTTTCGAGGGACCTACCCCCGGCACGCCGACGCGGGGCCGCCGGCCGGTCCGCGCTCGGACCGCCGTCGCCGAACGCGCGCGCTCGGGCGTTCGCACCGTTCCGGAGCGCCCTCCGCCCCCGCGAATTTATCTAGCCCGCGCGACCTCGATACGGTCCAACCGTGAATCGAACCCTCGTCGTCGCGGAGAAGTTCAACACCGCGCTCCGCATCGCGATCGTCCTGTCGGACGGCCTGATGAAGCGGTCCCGGGTCGACGGGACGAACGTCTTCCGGTTCGAGCGCGAAGGGATCGACTACGCCGTCGTCGGCCTGCGGGGCCACATCGTCGAGCTCGACTACCCCAAGGAGCTCTCCGACTGGTCGCTCGAAGTTCTGCCGAAGCTGATCGACGCGGAGCCGCTGAAGCGGGTCACCGAGACCGGCATCGTCGGGACCCTCCAGGGGATGGTTCGCGAGTTCGACCGCGTCGTGATCGCGACCGATTTTGACCGCGAGGGCGAGCTGATCGGCCTCGAGTGCCTCCAGCTCCTCCAGAAGGTCCACCCGACCATCGAGGTTCGACGCGTCCACTACAGCGCGCTCACCCGGGAGGAGATCGAGGGGGCGTTCGCGAAGCTCGTCGACCTCGACCACGCGCTCGCGCAGGCCGCGGAGGCCCGGCAGGAGATCGACCTCCTCTGGGGGGCGCTCCTGACGAGGTTCCTTTCGATCACCGCCGAGCAGCGGGGCCGCAGTTTCCTCTCCGTCGGCCGGGTCCAGACCCCGACGCTCGCGCTACTGGTCGAACGGGACCAGGCCATCAAGGAGTTCGTCCCCACCCCG
>DASYOF010000368.1:0-2345 GCA_036007995.1 Thermoplasmata archaeon | reverse complement strand
TCGTCCTTGAGGGTGGCGTCGGCCACGGAAGAGGTGCCCCGGGAGGTCGTGACCTCGCGTGGCGCCGAGATCGCCGTGATCTCCGCGGTGAATGTCGCGTTCTGGTTGGCACGGATACTCGCGATGTCGCCCATTGCAGATGGGGCGAGCCGGGCGTGCGTTTAGCGCCTTTGCCCCCCCGGAATTGAGCTGTCTCACGCCCCGGCTCCCCCGGGCGACGCTTAGAGGGCGGCCGTCTCCGGGGCTCATGGGCGAGGTCCTCGCGAAGCTCTCCGATGAGCTCCGGACGTTCCTGACCAGCCAACCGTGCTTCTTCGTCGCGACCGCGCCCCTCGGCGCGGGCGGGCGGGTGAACGTATCGCCGAAGGGTCTCGACACCCTCCGGGTCCTGAGCCCCACCGAGTGCGCGTACCTGGACCTGACCGGAAGCGGGAACGAAACGAGCGCCCACCTCCTCGAGAACGGCCGAATGACCCTGATGACCTGCTCGTTCGGGGACCGCCCGCGGATCCTCCGGATCTACGGGACTGGCACCGTGCACGTGCCGGGGTCCCCCCGCTACGAGGAGCTCCGCCCGTCGTTCGGGAAGTTCCGAGGAGATCGCCAAATGGTGGTCCTCCACATCACACGGGTTCAGACCAGCTGCGGGTACGCCGTTCCGAGGATGCAGCTCCAGGGCGAACGCCCGCTCTTGGAGCGCTGGGCGGAGGCGAAGGGGCCGGCCGGGCTCGCGAGCTACCGGGCGGAGAAGAACGCGGTCAGCATCGACGGCTTGCCGACCCATCTCGGACGGGCCGACCGATGAGCCGAAGACCGGCCACTCCTCGACGCCGAACCAACGCTCGAGCCCCGAACTCCCGAACGAACGACGCCACCGCCGTTCCGGAGCCGGCGGGCAATGTCGCGCTGTTTCGTCGACGGATTTCGGAAGGGTGGATCCCCCCCGTGGCCCGGCTCGTGGGGTTTCGGCTCGTCGACATCCGCCGCGGACGGTCGACGGTCGAGCTTCCCGCCGGGCCCCAGCACGCCAATCCGATGGGAACCATCCACGGCGGGATCCTCTGCGACATCGCGGACGCCGCGATGGGGATGGCGTACGCGAGCACGATCTCGCCCCGTGAGTCGTTCACGACCATCGAGCTGAAGGTCAACTTCCTGCGGCCCTTCTGGACCGGCCGAATCTCCGCGCACGGCCGAGTCCTGCGGAAGGGACGAACGATCGGCCTCGTCGAGTGTCGTCTGAAGGACGGCGAGGGACGCCTGGTCGCATTCGCGACGAGCACGTGCCTGACGATCGCGGGGAGCGCCGAGGATGGGATCAGGCGACCCCGCCGACCGGTCCGGTCCCGTCGCGAGTGAATCCCGCCGTCCCCTGGTGCCCTGGCGGCACTCCGGGTTCGGTCTCGACGGTCCTATCGACAACGCTCCCGAGCACGGCAAGACGGAGGCCGGTCGCAGCGTGGCCGGGCGAGGCGCGAGGCGGAAAGGCTTACCCTCCCGTCCTCGTTCGCGGCCCACGTGCCGGGCCGCCGCCGTCGATTCGCCCTCGACCTCATCGGGCGGCTCTGGAAGTTTCTCGCCGTCTTCGGTGGGGTCTGGGTCTTCGCGGCGGTCGGATTCTACCACTTCCAAGGCAACGGCGTCTCGCTGTTCGCCTCGTTCTACTGGGCGATCATCACGCTGACGACGATCGGCTACGGGGACATCGTCCCGACCACGACCGCCGCCCGCGGCTTCGCCATCCTCGTGGCGTCGTCCCAACTGTTCCTCATCGGTTATCTCATCAGCGTCATCACGACCACCGTGACCGAAGAGAGTCAGCGCCGCCTGCTCGGGACGCTCGGCACCGACCTGACCGGCCACGTCGTCGTGCTCGGCTACTCGGCGGTCGGCAGCGCGGCGGTGCGCGAGCTGCTCGATGAGGACCAGAAGGTCGCGGTCGTCGCCGAGAGCGCGGACCAGGTCGCGAACATCCGGTCGCTCGCGAAGGACGATCGATTGTTCGTGACGTACGGGCCTCCCGCCGAACAGGAGATTCTGAAGCGGGTGAACGTCGCGGCGGCCCACAGCGTGATCGTCGCGACCGGCGACGACGCCGAGAACCTCATCGCGGCGCTCAACCTCCGGTCGCTCTCCAAGACGATCCGGATCGTCGTCTCGGTCATGCGGCCGGAATTGAAGGAGACGCTCCGCTCGGCCGGCGTGACGTACGTCGCGTCGCCCGGCGACCTCGGCGGGCGGCTGTGCGCGAACGCCGCGTTCCGCCCGGATGTGGCCAATGCGATCGAGGACCTCACGGCGGGCTCGTACGGAGCCGACCTCCAGGAGTACGTGCTCACGCCCAA
>DASYOF010000367.1:0-4120 GCA_036007995.1 Thermoplasmata archaeon | reverse complement strand
CGCCTTCGTTCCGAAGCGCCAGCTCCCGCTCCTCCAGGGACCGGAGGCGCCGGCCGAGCGCGTCGTTCGTCGCGGTGTGGAGGCGGGCGAGGGCGGAGCGGAGGAGCGAGAGCGCCTCGACGGTCCTCCCGTCGGCCTGGGTCAGGGCGGCCTGGTGGAGTTCAACCGTGACGTCCGCGGTCGCGACGCCGAGCCGCCCGATCAGTCGGAGCGTTCGGTCGAGCTCCTGCGCCGTCTTCTCGACCTGCTCGGCCGTCGGGTCCCGGCCGACCGGCCGGGCCATCGGCGGCGGCGCCTTCGGGCGCGAGCTGGGGCCGGGGATCGGGACCGCTTCGGCGTCGGAGAGTCCCCGGAGCGCGTCCACCGCGAGGCCGGTCGGGTAGCCGCAGGTCCGGCAGGACGTGGCGGTGGTCGGGTTCTCGGCCTCGCAGACCGGGCAGTCGGAGGTCGGAGATGCGAGCGTGCTAGACACCTTGCTGCCTTCAGAATGGTACGCGAGCGCCCTTAATCCCTACGACGAGCGCGCCTACCCCCCGGAGAAGGTCGGAACGACCACGAGACGAGTCGGGGTCTCGATCGGTGTATCGAGCGGCACCGAAACGCCGTCGATGAGCACGGCCGAGCCCTCCGCGGCGTGGCCGAGCTCCCGAAGCAGCGTGCGCACAGGCGTCCCGGGGCGGACCCAGTGGACCGACGCGGGGCCGGGTCGCGCGCCGCGGGCGACCGAGACCTCCACGCGGACATCCGGGGGTGGGGGGGAGGCGCTGAGGGGGAGAATCTCCGGAACCGGTCGCCTGCGGCCGGTCCCCTTTGAACTCCCGCGATGCATACGCACCACCAGATCTCGAATCTGGCGCCTTGGCCGGGCTAGGCTACCTCAGCACCCGACTTCCCTCGGAGGGTCGCCCCTATTTGGCAGTTCTCCGACCCCGCAATCTCGGCGCGGCTAGCCGCGCGGTACGCCTTGGCCCTCCGCCGCACCGGGGGAGGGGGCGGCCCTCGGACGGCTCGTCCGGCCGTTCCGTCACGGCTCCGCGGACGGAGGCGTCGCGTACTGACGGGTCCAGGCTTCCGAGAGGTCGTCGCGACGGGGCTTGTAGACGAGTTCGTAGAACTCTCGCCGCGAACGGAGGGTCTTCGCGTCGAACTCGGACATGATCCGCTCGGCCTCCCGCCAGGCGGACCGGAAGTTCTCGTTCGACCCGAATCGGGAGGCGACCTGCCGAACGAACTCTTCGGGCGTTTGCGCGCTTTCGCCGATGATGAACCGCAGCTCTTTCGACGCCGGGTCCCGGAACCCTTCGTCCTCGCCGACCCGATACACGATCCGGTCCCCCGTCGAAGCGGCCGTTTTCGAAGAGTCCGCTCCCCCCTCGGAGGCGGTCGCCCGAAACCCGTGCTTCGCCGCGGCGTAGAAGATCGCGCGGTTGAGGCCCCAGGAGTACGCGGCGTCTCGGTCCAACCCGAGCGCCTGGGCACGAGCCGCCTGCAGGATCGCCATCACGGTGAATCGGGTGACCGCGCCCCGTTTCCGAACCATCGGAAGGACCCAGACGCCCGGAATCCCGAAGTTCGACATATCCGTTCCGGACGTGAGACGGGAAACCGTCGGCCGGCGACCGTCGATGCCCGGGCCGGCGTCGGCCGGCCGGACGAGTCGGGTCAGCGATTGGCCACGGCCGCCTTCAGGCGGACGATCGCGTCGATCTGGTACGGGTCGACCTCGCCGAGCTCGGCCAGATGGAGCGAGAAGTGGTCGCCGAAGCTGACACCGTCGAGGAGCGCCTCGAGCCGGTCGTCGGACTTGAAGATGATCCGTTCGGCAACGACGCCCCGACGGATGAGGAGGCGTCCGAGGTGGGCCATCCCGGTCGACGTGCTCGGGTCGAGGGTGGCTCCCTCCAAGGCGACGACGGCCCACCGGCGCGCCCCCGATTTCGGCATTGCGTCCCAAGCGACGATCGCGTTGTGGAGCAGCTCGGGAAACGCATCGAAGTGGGCGAGCCGCTTCGCGTTCTCCTCGACCTGGGTCGTCCATCGCCGGGCCAGGGCCGCAAACGCGACGTCGCCGTAGAACTGGGGGATCCGGGTCCCGACCTTCTTCGCGAGCGCGGCCGGCGCGCCTCGCGCGCTCGAGTACGCGGCTTGATGTTCGGCGAGGTCCGACGCGACCCGTTCGATCCGGTTCTCGTTCGACTCGGGGAAGTACGCGTCGAGCACACCGAGCAATCCGCCGAACATGTAGCCGAGCGCGGCGCGCGGCGGGAGCCCCGGCGGCAGGACGACCAGCGGTACGCCATCCCGCTCCGCCCGCTCGGCGAGCGTGCCACCGGACGTCATCGCGATCCGCGTGGCGCCCTGACGGCTGGCCGTGTCGTACGCGGCGAGGGTCTCCCAGGTGTTCCCGGAATAGCTGGTCAGGATGGCGAGGCTCGACCGGCCCGCCGCCCTCGGCAGGTTCGGGCCACGGCCGATGGTGAGGAGGAGATTCGTCTCGGCGTCGGTGATCCCCCGCACGAGGTCGGCGGCGATCGCGGAACCGCCCATCCCGGCGACCACCGCGGTCGAGGCTTGGCGAGGCAGCCGGGCATCGGCCTCCCGGCCGAGGCGGAACCCCTCCCGCAACTGGTTCGGGAGATCGACGGCGAGACTGCGCATCCGCTCCGCCCCGGCCACGACCTTCCCTCCCATCGGCGGTCCGGAGGCTGCGGTGTATTAGCGGGTTACGGGTACGGCGTCCTCGCGACGCGCCGCGCTTGCCCCGTGGCGACGAGACCCGCCGTTCGGGCCGACGTTCGAAGGGATCTCCGCCCGGGGATTTTCGAGCCGCCCGTGCGAGGGGCGCCGGCCCCGCCCCGTCGTACCGACGCGAAGCGACCCCCGGCCGACGAAAGGGATTATCTGCTGGGGTCTACCATTCGACGTACGCGCTTCACCGTCCTTATCGGGGCCGGGAGCGCGGAAGGTGCCGAATACGCCGGCCGCGGGACCGCCGCCGGCGCCACCGGAGCAACGCCTCTCGACCGGCAACCCGAAGGTCGACGCGATCCTAATGGGGGGGCTCCTCCCCCACCGGCCCTACCTGATCGTCGGTCCGTCCGGCACCGGGAAGACGAAGCTCGCCCTGCAGTTCCTCTGCGAGGGCGTTCGCCGCGGCGAGAACACGCTGCTCGTCACTCTCGAGGAGCCGCCGAACGAGATCCGGGAGAACCACCGCGGCCTCTCCCCGGAGCTCGACCAAGTCTGGGTGTTCGACGCGATCCCGGACGTCATGCGGTACGAGCGCGCGCCGTTCAAGGACATCGCCGCCGTCCGTCATTCCGTACGGTTTGTCGATGTGCCGCCGGCGATCCGAAAGACCCCGGAACTCTCGAGCGTCGAGGTCACGTTCACCGCGCTCGAGCAGACGCTGAAGATGGAGGTCGCCCGGCGCCAGTATTCCCGGCTGGTGGTCGACAGCCTGACGGCGCTGCAATACTTCTGCATGAAAGGCGTCGACGAGACGCTCGGCGCCCAGACGTTCCTTCGGTTCCTCTCCGACCTCCGGCTCACGACCGTCCTCACGGTCGAGGCGGCGGTCGAGGACGTGGAGACGGCGGAACGGCTGCTCGCCCGTGGCGAGATCCGGCTGTTCCGCTGGGAGCTCGAGGGCCAGACGGTCCGGGCGATCGGCGTGGAGAAGTACCGCGGAAGCTCGCACGACATCCGGCTCCACCCGTACCGGATCACGAGCGCGGGCCTCGACATCAATCTCGACGTGACGATCAGCCGCGACACGCGGCGGATCATCGAACCCGAGCCGCTGCTCGCGCCCGCACCGGCCGCGGCTCCCCTCCCGTCCGACCCGTACGAGGAGATCGCCTCGGACCTGCGGGACTTCGCGGCGGTCGGCCTCGACCCGACGCCCGCCCGGAGCGAGGTCGAGGCCGCCGCCAAGGCCCGGGAGGGCGGGTCCGGGGAGGGGTTCGCGCGGCACCTCGGATTGGCGCGCGGAGCGCTGACCGAGATCGCCCAGCATCTCGACCCGAAGCTTCTCCAGAGCGGCGACTTGAACGTGCGACGCTCGGCCCTTCGCGTTCAGCGGCTCGGCTCGTTCGGCGCGGACCTCCGGACCGGTACC
>DASYOF010000366.1:0-5785 GCA_036007995.1 Thermoplasmata archaeon | reverse complement strand
CCACCCGTCTCTACTACTTTCCCGGCCCGCTGTTCTGGCTCGTCCTGGTCCTGATCCTCGACTACGGCGCGCTGAGCGTTCGGTACCCGAGCTGGCCCCAGGCCGGCGGCCTGTCGTCGACCCTCGCGAAGTTCCCGACGGTCGGTGGGGATGGTCCCGGCACCTACCTCGTCATCCTCGGACTCCTGCTGACGATCTTCGTCGTCCTCTGGCTCCTGATCCGGTTCCTTCGGTGGGCGACCAACGTCTACGCGGTGACGTCGAACCGGGTGATTCTGCAGCGCGGGATCCTGGGCCGGGACTTCGACGAGATCCCGATCGCGCAGGTCCGGGGGGTCGACGTGCACCAGACCGTGGGCCAGCGGATGCTCGGGTTCGGCAGCGTCACCGTCTCCTCCGAGGGGGGCACCGGTCGCTCGATCGGCAACGAGAGCTGGCACGGAATCCCGAAGCCGTTCGAGTTCCAGCGGCTGGTCGAGAACGCCACCCAGGGGCTGTCCCGTCAGGTCGGCTCCGGCGGCACCACCGGATCGTCGACGTCCGGCCGATAGGCCGGGCCGTCGCTGAACCTTAAAGCAGGACCGCCGTTCCGCCGCCGGTTCTCCGGATGCCGGACGACTTCGATGTCATCGTTGTCGGCGCCGGCATGGCCGGTTCGGCCGCGGCGATCCGACTCGCCAAAGGTGGGGCGAACGTCCTCCTGCTGGAGCGGGGCGCCGAGCCGGGGACGAAGAACCTCTCCGGGGGGATCCTCTGGGGCCACGACCTCGACGCGATCCTGCCGAACTGGTGGGAGTCGATGCCGGTCGAACGCCACGTCGTCCGCAAACGGTTCGGGTTCCTCACGAAGGAAGGGCAGGTGTCCTTCTCCCTCTCCGACGGCGCGTGGTCGAAGCCGCCGTACGTCGCCCACTCGGTGCTCCGCTCGAAGACCGACAAGTGGCTCGCCCAGCAAGCCGAGGCGGCCGGGGCGACCGTGGTCGCCTCCGTGCCGGTCGAGCGCTTGAACTGGGAGGGAACCCGCGTCCACGGCGTCGTCCAGGCGGGGGAGAAAATGACCGCCCCCGTGACGATCCTCGCCGACGGGGCGAACTCCCGGCTTGCGCTCGGCACCCCGATCCGACCGAATCCACGGCTCGACGGGCAGGCGACCGAGCTCGGGGTGAAGGAAGTCTATCGACTCCCGAAAGGAACGATCGAGGACCGGTTCAACGTTCGCCCCGGCGAGGGCCACGCCGAAGAGTGGGTGTCGGGGATCTTTCCGTCCGGGGTGATGGGCGGGGGCTTCCTCTACACCAACCAGGACACCGTGTCCCTCGGCGTCATCCTGAACATCGCCTCGTTGTTCGGCCGCAACGTCCAGACGCACGACCTCCTCGAGAAGTTCAAGCTCCACCCGGAGATCGCCGGCCGCCTCGACGGCGCCGAACTCGTCGAGTACGGCGCGAAGCTGATCTCGGGCGGTTGGGCGAGCCGACCGGCGTCGTTCCACGGCGACGGCTGGATGGTCGCCGGCGACGCGGCGGGATTCGTGTTCTCGAACGGTCTCGTGATCCAGGGGATGAACTACGCGGTGCGGACCGGCCTTCTCGCCGCGGAGACCGCGCTTGAGGCGAAAGGAGGCACCGACGCCGCCGCGGGCCGTCTCGCGGGCTACGACCGCCGGCTGCGCGCCGCCGGGGTGACCGCGGACTTCCAGAACTTCGTCGGGCTCGACCGGGTCAAGTGGAATCCGCGGTTCTACGAGCAGTATCCGGAGCTCGCCTACGCCCTCCTCCACGACCTGATGACCGAGACCGGCGCCCGCAAGGAGCATGCGATGCGGACCGCATGGAAGGCGTTCCGCCGCTCGAAGCTCCCGTGGAGCACCGCCGCGCGGGACGTCGCGGACCTCGCCCGGAACCTCTGACGGGGCGTCAGCGCCCGCGCGCCTCGCGGACCTTCGCCGTCAGGGCCGGGACGATCTGGAACAGGTCGCCCGCAATCCCGTAGTCCGCGACGCGGAAGATCGGCGCCTGCGGGTCGGAGTTGATCGCGACGATCACGCGGGCCGAGATCATGCCGACGATGTGCTGGATCGCGCCGGAGATCCCGACGGCGATGTACAGCTGCGGGGAAACGGCCCGGCCGGTCTGACCGACCTGGTAAGAGGACGGACGCCAGCCGGCGTCGGTGACTGCGCGGGACGCGCCGACCGCCGCTCCGAGCGCCTCGGCGAGCTCCTCGACGAGGCGGAAGTTCTCGGGGGTGCGAACGCCCCGGCCGCCCGAGACGACGATCGACGCCTCGCCGAGCTCGGGGCCTTTCCCTCCGCCCGTCGGCTGGAAGCCGAGGACCTCGAGTCCCGGGAGGCTCGCGAGCTCCTCGGGCATCGGGAACGCCTCGACCGGGGGAGGAGAGGCCGGCGGCGCCGGAGCGGCGAAGGCGTGGGGCTTGAGCGCGATTACCTGCCGAGGTCCGGGAAGCTCGAGCTCCTCGGTCGCCCGGCCTCCGAAGACCGGGCGGGAGACGCGCAGCCCGCCTGCGTCGGTCGCCGCGACCTCGGTCACGTTCGTCGCCGCCGAAGCGGTCCACCGGATCGCAGCCCGGCCGACGATGTCCCGCCCGCGCGCGGTCCCCGGGACCAGGATCGTGGTCACCCCGGCGTGGTCGGCCGCGGCCGTCGCGAGCCGGGCGAGCTGGGCCGACGAAGCGCGAGCCAGAGGGGCCGCGTCGACGCAGAGCAATCGGTCGACGGAGACGTCGTTCGCGCCGCCGCCGGCCCCGGGGCCGACCAAGAGCCCGACGACCGCCCCTCCCGCCGCGAGGGATCGGGCGACTCCGACGGCTTCTCGGCTCGCCGAGACGACCCCGGCGTCGGAGCGTTCGAGGAAAACGAGGACCCCGCTCATGGGAACACCTTCGCCTCCTCGCGGAGGATCCGGACGAGCTTCTCCGCCGCTTCTTCCGGGGTCTTGTACTCGATCATCTTCGCCCCGGTTCGCGCCGGCGGGAGCCGGAAGGCGAGACGTCGAGCCGCCTGAGCGCCGGAGGGAGCGATCGCCGCCGCGACCTCCGCCGCCGCGATCCGCTCGATCGGGGCTTTTCGCGACTTCAGGATGTTCGGCAACTTCGCCGTCCGGGGATCGTTCCACGCCTGCTGGAGGGCCAGGACCACGGGGAGCGGCGTGCGGACCTTCTCGAGGCCGCCCTCGACGGAGCGCTCCAGGGTGAGCCCAGCGGTCCCCCCGTCCCAGCGGACGTTCGTCGCGACCCCGATGTCCGCCAGTTGCAGCAGCTCCGCGACCGCCGGGCCGGCGATCCCGGCTTCATCGTCCCCGGCCTGCTTGCCGAGGAGAACGAGCTGGGCCGGGTGCTTCGCGAGGGCGACGGCGAGCGCGCGAGCGACGGAGACCGGGTCCGTGGGAGCGTCGGCCGGCGCCTCGAGCGACGTGGCCGCGTCGCACCCGAGCGCCAATGCGGCTCGGAGGACCTCCTCGGCCTTCGCGATCGGCCCGTACGAGACCGCCCGAACGGTCGTCCCCGGGGCGCTCTCTTTCAGGAGGAGCGCCTGCTCGACCGCCGATTCGTCGTAGCCGGCCAGGACCCACTTGACCCCTTCCGGGTCGAGGCCGAGTCCCTTCGCATCCGGACGCAGCCGCGTTTCGGCGTCCGGGACCGGCTTGACGAGGACCGCGATCTCCACGGGCTCGCCCCCGTCAGGCGTACCGCTCGAGGAGCTGGCGCGCGATGACGATCCGCTGGATCTCGTTCGACCCTTCGTAGATCTGGGCGAGCTTCGCGTCCCGGAGCAGCTTCTCGACCGGGTACTCCTTCATGTAGCCGTATCCGCCGAACACCTGGATCGCCTCGTCGGCGACGCGCATCGCGGCGTCGGAGGCGAAGCACTTCGCGATCGACGACTCGAGGGAGCCGCGTTCGCCCCGGTCGATCGTCCAGGCGGCCTGCCACGTCAGCAAGCGGGCCGCGTGGAGCGCCTGCGCCATGTCGGCGAGCTTGATCTGAATCGCCTGATGTTCCGAGATCGGTTTCCCGAACGTCTGGCGGTGCTTCGAGTACTCCGCCGCGTGGTCGAGGGCGGCTTGCGCGATGCCGGTCGCGAGCGCCCCGATTGGGGTGCGGGTTTGATCGAGCGTCCGCATGGCGATGGAGAATCCGTCGGTCTCAGCGCCGAGCCGGTTCGCCGAGGGGACCCGCGCGCCCTCGAACCTCACGGTGGAGGTCGCCGAGGCCCGATGCCCCATCTTCTCCTCCTCCTTCCCCGGCTGGACCCCCTCGGTCTCCCGGGGCACGGCGAACGCGACGATGCCCTTGTGCCGGAGCGACGGGTCGAGGGTCGCGAAGACGGTGTAGAGCGAGGCGAAGGGGGCGTTCGTGATGAAGCACTTCTCCCCGTCGAGAACGTAGGAATCCCCGTCGCGCCGGGCCCGGGTCTTCAGCGATCCGGCGTCGCTCCCCCCGCTCGGTTCGGTGAGGCAGAACGAGGCGAGGTGGTACTCCGCGCAGAACGGGCTGAGGATCCGCCGCTTCTGTTCCTCGGTGCCGCCGAGGAGGATCGGTTCGAGGGCGAGGCAGTTGGCGATGATCGACGTCGTCATTCCCGCGCACGCGTGGGAGAGCTCCTCGACGATCAGGCACTGCTCGAAGAGGGCGAGGCCACTTCCGCCGTACTCGGTCGGGACGTTGAGGTTCATCAGTCCGAGTTCCCACGCCTTCCGGTAGATCTCCTCCGGGAACCGTCCGGCGCGGTCGCACTCGGCCGCGTGGGGGGCCATCTCGCCCTTCGCGAACTTCCGGGCCATGTCGCGGAGGCTCGTCTGCTCCTCGGTCAGAGCGAAATCCACCATCGACGGCGGCGCTCAGCGGAATCCGCTATATGGCATTTCGCGGATGGAGCGCGAGTGCCTCGCGGTTCCTCGCCCCGTACTCGCCCCTTCGGGCGCGAGATCCGGGTGGGCCGGATCGCCCGGCTCGACACCGGACGGCGCGCCCGGACCGGCGCACCGGAAGTGATCCTCGGCGAAGGCAAGGACGACGCCCACCTGCTCGCCATCTTGACCACGCTCGCCGGGCATGGCCGCGGCGCCGTCGTCTCGCGTCCGACCCGCTCCCAATCGGCGGCACTTCGGAGGGCCGTTCGAACGAAGTCGCTCCCGCTCGAATCGCTCGCCGGCGGTCGGGTCTGGCGCCTCCACGGGTCGCCCGACGGGCCGGCCCCTTCCGGCGTCGTCGGGATCGTGACCGCCGGTACGGCCGACGTGCCGGTCGCCGAGGAGGCTCGGGCGATCCTGGCCTCGGTCGGGGCCGAGACCGTCGAGGCGTACGACGTCGGCGTCGCCGGCCTCCATCGGGTGACCCGCGCCGTGCGACGCTTGGAGCGGGCACACCCGAACGTCTACCTGGTGTTCGCAGGTCGGGAAGGCGCCTTGCCGACGGTGTGGGCCGGGCTGGTCCGGGCGCCCGTCGTGGGTGTGCCGACTTCCGTCGGGTACGGTCGGGGAGGGCGCGGGGAAGCGGCCCTGAACGCGATGCTCCAATCGTGCGCCCCCGTCGCGGTCGTCAACATCGACGGGGGGGTACCGGCGGCCTTGTTCGCCCTCCAACTGCTCGCCGGGTCGCATCCGGACGGGTAATCGCCCCTCGGTCAGCCTTTTGACGGGGGCCGGTACTCCCCGGGCCGATGCCCCGGCCGGTCCTGACGGAAGAGGCGGAGCGGGAGGATCGCGAGGACCGCGACGCGGTCCACCGGTCCGAGTCGAAGCTCCGCGACCTGTACAACCGCCGG
>DASYOF010000365.1:0-2328 GCA_036007995.1 Thermoplasmata archaeon | reverse complement strand
TCCGGTCGGCGGGACCGCTGGTCCCACCCTGGGTCGACTCCGTCGCGGCCGCGCTGCTCCTTCTACCGGGAGAGGCGACCGTCGAGTGGCGGATTCGCCCTCTCGGTCCGTCCCGGGCGCCGTCGGTGCCCGCGCCCGCCCTGACGGCTCAGCCAGTGGGATTCCGCAGCGACTCGGCCCCGGCGGCGGCACGGCGGCTGGCCGACGAGGTCGCGGAGCGATCGATCGCGCCGCTCTGGGATGTCCGGAGCCGTCTCCTCGCACCGGACCCGAATGCCGCTGCCCCGATGGCCCGACTCGTAGAAGCGACCTCCCGGGAAGACGGGGGCAATGGAATCGTTTGGCGGTGGTCGGGTCGATGGCTCGGGCGCAGTTCCCCTCGAATCGTTCTCTCGCTCGGCGAGGTGCTCGGTCTGTGGCCGTCGCCGACCCTCCGGTTCGCCGGCGGCGCGCGTTCCGCCGAGCAGAGCCCGTTGGCCATCCTTCTGGGGCGGACGGCGACCGGGGCGAAGTTCGGACTCCCCATCGAGCCCGGGCAGGGCCGCCACGCGCTGTTCCTCGGCGAGACCGGGATGGGCAAGAGCTCCGCGCTCCTGCGGACGGCGGTCCGCGCGAGCGAGCTCGGGGGCCTCGTGTTCTTCGACCCGATCGGAGACACGTCCCGCCGACTGCTCGACCGACTTCCGACCCGCGCCCTTGACCGGGTGGTCTGGATCTCCCCCGCCCTCTCCCCCGTCGGCCTGAACGCGCTCGCGTCCGCTTCCCGACCCGGGGTGGGCGGTGAACGGGCGCTCAACGACCTGGTCGCCGCCCTCCGGCGCGTCCGCGCCGGCCGGTACGCGGATTCCCCGTTCTGGGGGCCGCGCGTGGACGAGATGGTGACGCTCGCGCTGCGGGCCGCGGCGGCGTTTCCGGACGGGACGCTGCGCGACGCGGATTCGATCCTCGCCTCGGTCGGTGGTCGTCTCACCGGCGTTCCCCCGGCGGCCGAACAGCCGGTTCGAGAGCTCCTCGACCGGGTCCGGGCGCGCCCGGAAGAGGTCGACGGGGCCCGGCGGGTGGTCGGCGAAGTGGTTCGCACGCCGGTGCTGGCGCGAATGCTCGCGGCCCGAAGTTCGTCCTTCTCGATCGGCGAGGCCCTACGGGACGGACGGATCGTGTTGGTCACGGGCGACGCCCCGGAAGTCGGAGAATCGACCGCCCGCGTCCTGCTCTCGGTCCTCCTCGCCCTCCTATGGGGCGAACTCCTCGCAGGTCGGCGGGCGGGCAAGACGTTCGTGATCGCGGACGAACTCCAGTTCTACGCGAACGACTCGGTCGGCGAGCTCCTTCGACTTGGTCGTCGGTTCAACGTCCACCTGTTCGCGGCGACGCAGTCGCTCGCCTCCCTGACGGACCCGATCCGCGAAGCGCTCGTGACGAACGTTGCCGACGTCGTCGCGTTCCGCGGTTCTCCCGACGATGCCCGGGAGCTTGCTCGGTGGGTCGCGGACGTGCCGGTCGAATCCATCCTCGCGCTTCGGCGGGGGGAGGCCGTGGCGCTCGTCGGCAAGGGCAGCGAGGTCGGTTGGGTCCGCCTCCCGTTCGACCCGGATCGGCCGCGACCGGACCGTTGGCGGACGGCCTGGGAGGGTTCCCGCCCCTTGTGGGCACCCGCCGAGGAACCCCCATCGGACGGCCCCCGGGCGCCCTCGGAGGGAGGCGGGGGTTCGGTCGAATCGGACCCCGTCCGGGAGGTCCTGCTCGTCCTGTGGGCGGCCGTCCTTTCGAGCGGTCCGGAGCCATCGGTGTCGGTTCGACTGGACGACCTGCGGGACGAGCTTCGGGCGGAGGAGGCGACGGTTCGCCTGACGGGCCAACGCCTCTCCCACGCCGGGGCGCTCACGGCCACCGATGAAGGCAGTTCGAGAAAGTGGACCGTGCGTCGGGACGCGCTCGCCCCGCTCCTCGGATCGGGCGTCGCGCCCGGCGAGCTCGCGCGGGCCGACGCCCATTGGGCGCGACTCCGTCAGCGGTCCGTCAAGCCCGTTTCTCGAAAGCAACTTTAAGGTGAGCCCGCCTGCTTTCATCGGATGGCAACCGCCGCGAGCAAGGATTCGGCGGATGCCGGGGGCATTCGAGAGCGCTGCCTTACCGGGATTGAAGGCCTCGACAACATCCTCGGCGGCGGGATCCCGCGGGGCAATATGGTCCTCGTCGCCGGCAGCGTCGGCACCGGGAAGACCACGCTCTGCCTCGAGTTCCTCGTGCGCGGGGCCGAGAAGGGCGAACGGACGCTGTTCTTCTCGGTCACCGAAGCGTCGCAGAAGTTGATTGAGAACCTCCGCA
>DASYOF010000364.1:0-6397 GCA_036007995.1 Thermoplasmata archaeon | reverse complement strand
CGACGACGTTCCTCTGCCCGGACTGCGGGGCCGTCACGCTCGGCCGGTGCGCCCGGTGCCGCGACCAGTCGGTCCTCTACACCTGTCCGAACTGCGCGTTCCAGGGCCCGTAGGAGTCCGAATGGGCCAGGTCGCCGTCCTGTTCCGCCTGATGCCGCAGGGCGTCGAGACCGACCTCAAGGCGATGGCCGAGGGGGTCCGCGCCACCCTTCCGAAGGACGTCCAGATCCGCGGCATGCAGGTGAAGGACATCGCCTTCGGGCTGAAGGCGCTCCTCGTCAGCGTCGTCATGGCCGACACGGGCGGGGTCCTCGAGGCGACCGAGCAGGCGTTCGCGAAGGTGCCGCACGTCGAATCGGTCGAGGTGATGGAGGAAGGGCTGCTCTGACCGGCTCCGACTCCCGTCCGTGGACCTGTTCACCCACGTCCTGACCGCGTACCTCCTGACGTTCGGCGTCGTCGGGTTCCAGCCGAACTACCTGATCGCCGGCGCGATCGCGGGCGGTCTCCCCGACGCCGACGTCCTCGTGTTCCCGCTCGCGAAACGGTTCCCGATCCTCCGCCACCACGGCATCACCCACTCGATCTTCGGCGTCACCGTCTTCGCCCTGGTCGGCGGGCTCTGGGTCGCCCCCGCGCTCTCGCACGGAGGGAGCCCGCTGGTCTTCTTCGGCGTCATGATGGCGGGCGGGCTCGGCCACATGCTCGAGGACGGCTTCACCCATTACTCGGTCGCCCCGTTCCTGCCGTTCTCGGAGACGCCGCTCGAGGTCGACGCCGACCGGGCGATCAACTTCGTCACGCTCATCGTCTCGGTCGCCTCGTTCTACCTCCTCCTCGGCGTCGAGCGCGGCCACGCGCCGTTCTGGGTGTACCTCGCGTCGGTGTACGCCCTGATGGCGTTCTTCGTCGCCTACTTCGCGCTCCGCGCCACCGCCCGCTACCTGGTCGGCCGGCGGGTGAAGCGCGGCGGCGACTTCGACGTCCCGGTCCCGACGACGAACCCGCTCGTCTGGCTCCTCCTGCGCGAATCGAAATCCGACGGCCGGATGCGGACGAGCTTTGCCCGGTACGTCGTCGGCCGCGGGATCACGAAGGGTCCGTACTCCGTCGACGTCCCGCTCGACGCCCCGAGCGCCGCCGGGCCGGCCGGCTCCGCGACCGACGCGTTGGCCCGGACGTACGGCGTCGCCCGGAAGGAGAGCGACGTCCTCGACGACACGTACAGTTTCGGCGAAGCCGTACCGAGCGGACCGGGCGCCTGGCGGGTCCACTGGTACAGCCTCGAATTCTCGGCGTTCGGCCGGTCGGCCGGGGTGACGGTCGACCTCGCGTCCGACGGCTCCGCGCGGGCGAAGAGCGCGTGGCACGTGCCGCTCTGGCGGCGGGAACTCGCGTAGATGGCCGACGGTCCCGGCGACCCGAGGGCTCCGGGGTCGCTCGTCGACACCGCGAGCGCGCCGTCCGAGACCCGGCGACTCCTGACGGAGTGGGCGCAGGCGGTCGCCGAGGCTGGCGCGCCGTGGAGCGCGACCCTGCTCGAGTGGGCGACCGCCTCGCTCGCCGAGGGCCGGTTCCTCGGCCGACTCTGGGTCGGGCCGAAGGACGACGCCGTCGGCCTCGCGATCGGGCTTCCCGCGGGGGAGATCGGGGGGCGGGTCGAGGTCACGTACCTTTCCGAAGGGTTCCGCGGAGCGCCGTCCACCCGGGCGTTCGTCGCCCGGCTCGATGCGCCGGACGGGTTCGGCCCGCTCGTGGAGATCCCCGACCCGCCGCGGGGCCACGACCCGGTCGCGTTCGCCGAGGCGGTCCGACCGCTCGGGTTCGTCCCGGTCCGGCGCGTGGACATGCGGTTCCCCGGGGATCGCCCGCCCCCGTCGGCCCGGCCGGTCGAGGGGACCCGGCTTCGAACGATGCGGGCGGAGGACGTGGAGCCCGTGTCGGTGCTCACCGCCCGGGCCTACCGCGACAATCCGGTCGACATCGCGCTCTTCCGTCGGCACGTCGACCCGATGGCCGACGCCCGCGCCGCGATCTCGATGCTCGTCGGGACCGCGCTCGGCGAGTGGCTCTCCTCCGCGTCGTTCGTCATGGAGGATGCCGAAGGGATCGTCGGGGCGACGATCGTCAACGACCACGGCGGCCCGCTGATCACCGAGGTGATGGTCGACCCCCGGGCGCGGGGGCAGGGCCACGCGACCCGCCTCCTCGGCGCCACCGTCGCGTCGCTCCGCGCCGCCGGCCGCCCGGAGCCGCGGCTCGTCGTGACGCTCTCGAATGCGCGCGCGCGCCGACTCTACGGGCACGTCGGGTTCGTCGAGGACCCGACGACCGCCGGGGCCCGGTGGCTGCACGCCGAACGGCTCGGCCTTTCGGCGGCCGACACGGCGTCCGCATGAACCGGTACCCTGCTCGCTGCCCCGTCGGCGCGAGTTCGCGATTCGGGGACGCGCCGCCGCCCGCGAAACCCCCGTCGATACGAAGGGGTATGAACGTCGGTGGGGTCCGCCCCTCGATGTTGCGGGACCGTTCCGGCCGATCCTTCCCTCGGACGAACCGCGCCGAGCGGGTCGCGCTGGTGCTCGCGCTCTGCGCCCTGGTCGCCGGGAGCTACGCCGCCCTGCCGTCCACGGCGTTTGCGACCGCTCCGACGTCCGCCGGCGGAACCGCGACCCACTCGGCCCCGACTCCCCTCCGCAGTTCGCCGACGATTCGGACCGCGACCCCTCCGACCCCGGCGACGAGCTGGATCACTCCGCACGTCGCGTTCCGAGCCCCCGGGCCGCACCCGCAGTCGTGGGGCGGCGCAACGCCGCCGGGCGCCCTTCACCCGGAGGTCCCGCGAAGCGCGTCCGGCTGGTGGGGCGGGAACCAGTCGTTCCTGAACCGGCGGTGCGCGGGCGTTTGGCCCTCCTCACCCAGCGGCCAGTCGGAGTACGCCGGCGGCTGCTACGGGCACGACGAGCCCGGCATCGACCCGTACTCCAACCTCAGTGGAAGCGGCGGCAACGTCACGTGGCAGGTCCAGCTCCCCGTCGACCGGAGCCAGACGCAGAACCAGTCCGACCTGTACGTCGCGATCTGGTTCGGCATGACGCTCACCGACCCGTACGCGTGGATGGACCAGTGCTTCCTCGAGCTCCAGTTCTACCCGGACTCGAGCTTCTCGTTCGGCTCCGGCACGGTCCAGGGCCAATGGGCCGCCGCGGCGGTCGCCTGGCAGATCGAAGCGTCGACCGGGTTCGAGAACCCCTGCTACTACGCGCCGCTCACCGTGGTCGGCCAGCCGGCGTCGTACTTCCAAATGACCCAGGGCGATTCGATCAACGTCACGATGACCGGCTGGGTCGGCGACCCCACCGGGGAGAACATCTCGATTGAGGACACGTCGAGCGGCCAGTCGGCCGACCTCAACCTGTACAACTCCACCGGCCACTACCCGCTCGACCCGGCGTACACGACCGACGAGTGGCCCAACTCGCTCTGGTGGACCCCGGGCGGCGAGACCCCGATTTCGTTCGCGTTCGAGACCGGGCACTCCGCGAACTCCGTGATCCCGGAGAACAACACCTTCGGAGGGTGCAGCCCCGGGGCGCCCCCGCCGACGTCGTGGAACGGCGCGGTCCCGTGCCCTAGCTACGACCCCGGCTCGTGGGCGAACGATACGCTCCTTCCTTGGCAGATCTCCGCGCCGACGTTCTTCAACTCGACCGACCGGCAGACCGCCACGCAGGTCGGCTTCTCCCAGGACCTCGGGGGGCTCGCGTTCATCGACGGCACGAACGACTTCGGGTCGTTCGACTGGACGTGCCTCGGCCACGAGACCAGCGCCTACTGCTCGTACCCGTGGTACAGTTACTCGTGCTCGACGCACGCGTTCAATTTCGGCGCGACCGACTACCCGACGACGAGCGACGACTTCGGGAAGATGCTGCAGTACAAGACCAACTTCACCGAGAACGCGGCGGGCCTCGGGTACTACCCGCTCACGAACAATTCCGTACCGAGCTGCGGGGCGACGTCGACGGTCACGGTCGGAACGTCGGGCACCGGGAACGGCACCGTCGAGTTCCTGACCGGTTCCATTACCAACTCGCTCCGGGCGTTCCCCGGCGTCTCGGCCGGCAATTATTCGATCTTCGCCCGACCGTCGGCGGGATCCACGTTCGACCACTGGGCCTTGAGCGGGGCGGCGACGGTCGCCTCGGCGACCGACCCCTACTCGACGCTCGAGGTCACGGGGACCTCGACGGTGACGGCGGTGTTCGACCCGACCGGAACCGTCGGCGGCCTCGGCTCGAACGTGACGTTTTCGTCGTCGACGCCCGGGGCGTCGTTCTCCCTGACGCCGGGGCTCTCCGCCTCGGGATTCGGGTACGGCGCGCAGGAAGGAACGATCGAGGTCGCGAACGGCACGACGCTCCCACTGGCCCCCGGCCTCTACTCGATCGCCGGCCAGCCTCCGCCCGGCGCCAACTTCACCGGCTGGGCGGCCACCGCGGGCGTCCGACTCTCGACCCCGACCCTGCCGGATTCGATCCTCGACGTCGCGGTCGGGGGGACGAGCACCGTCACGGCGACGTTCGTGACGACGACGGCGACGGCAACGCTCCTCATCTTCTCCTCGGATCCCTCCGACGTTGTCACGTTCGACGGCACCAACTACACCGGCGGGACCTCGTTCGCGAGCGTGTCGGTCGGAACCTACCAGCTGAACTACACCGGCGCGCCCGGTGCCCGGTTCTCCACGTGGGGGTCCGGCGGAAGCGCGCTGATGACGAACTTCTCGGCCTCGACGTGGATCACCCTCGAGACCGGCACATCCGAGGTCATCGCCTACGACTACGCATGGCAATCGGTGACGCTGAACGATTCCGGCGGCCACGGGACGATCGCCTGGAACACGAACGGCAATGCCAGCGCGACCGCCGTGACGTCCGGGACCACGATCGTCCAGAACGTCTCCGAGTCGGGGTCGCCGGCCGTCTACGGCCTCATCGCCGTCCCGAACGCCGGATGGGCGTTCTCGAACTGGTCCGTCAGCAACGGGTCGGTCGTCAACATCTCGTCCCGAACGTCGTACTCGACGGACGCGGCGTTCAACACCTCCGGTGTGACCGCCGTCACGATCACCGCGAACTACGTCGCCGGCGGGTTCGTGAACGGCAGCCTCGTCGTGTATCCGTCTGGCGCCGGCTCGATCACCCTCGGGTTCTCCACGAACCACCTGACGGGAGGCAACGGCACGGTCCCGAACGCCACGTTCGACGTGATCCAGTTCCCCAACGCGGGGTACGTGGCGAAGGGGCTGACGGTCACGAACGGTACCGTGACCCTCCTCCAGGGATCGACCCCGGTCACGCGGCCGTGGGTCCCGTTCGTCTGGCTCGTCACGGTGTTCGGCCCGTCCTCCGCGCTGAACGCCACGTTCGCCCCGCTGCTCCATCCGGTGACGTTCGTCGCCGAGCCGCCTACCGGAAGCCCGCGGGCCACGCTGAACGGCACGTCCCTCGGCGTCGGGGATACGGTCTGGCTCCCGAACGGAACGTACTCGCTGTCGGCGACTCTCGGCGCCGGCGTCACGTTCCTCAACTGGACGACCTCGTGGAGCGACCTCGTGGTGACGGCGCCGGCGAGCCTCACCACGACGGTGCACGTCACCGGCCCCGGCACCGTGTACGCGCTCGCGCGCGTCGGGGTGCCCTCGGTGCTCGTCTCCACGACCGTCGCCCCCGCGTCGGCGGCGCTTGCGCCCGGCGCGAACGCCTCGTTCCACGTTCTCATCGGCTGTCTCGGGAACGTCACCTGTCCGGCCGGCACGACGTACGTCTGGTCTCTCTCGGACGCGACCGTGGGGACGCTGAACTCGACGACGACGGCGTCGGTGACGTTCACCGCCGGCGCGGTCTACTCGTCGACGTACCTGTTCGCGAACGCGACGTTGAACGGCACCTCCGTCCTCAGCGCGGCGGTTCCGATCTCGGTCGTCCCGGCGCTGACCGGCGTCTTTGTCAACAACGGCACCACCGCGTCGATCTACGCCGGCCAGTCGGTCCCGCTCGCCGCCCGTCTCACCTGCACCGACGCCCTGCCGTGCCCCGGCGGGGCCACCTTCACCTGGAACGGCGGGAGCGCGGCGCTGGGCTCGGTCTCCCCGACCAGCGGGAGTTCGACGACGTACCTCTCGCTGCCGGACGTCCACGGAACGGCCATGGTCTCGCTGCTCGCGACCCTGAACGGCGCGAACGCCACGGCGGTCTCCGACGTCGCGATCGCCCTCCCGCTCCTGACCTCGGTTACGGTGGCTCCGACGTCGGTCACGACGAAGGTCGCCGCGGACACGAACTTTACCGCCACCCCCGGTTGCACCGCGGGGCTCCCGTGCCCCGCCGGCACG
>DASYOF010000363.1:0-3420 GCA_036007995.1 Thermoplasmata archaeon | reverse complement strand
GTACGACTTCGGCTACCCCGGGACCTAGAAGAACGTCCTCGACCGGATCCACCGACCGGGGCAGCGGAAGCCGTTCGCGTTCGTCGGCGCGGGCGGCGTCTCCGGCGGCCTGCGGCCGTTCGACGTACTCCACCTCGTCATCCCCGGCCCGAAAGCCGTCTCGGTGCCGACGGTCCTCCCGGTCCAGTACGTGGCGAAGGAGTTCACCGTGGCCGTGCCGAACGATCCGGAGAAGTGGCGAAAGCGATTGCAGCCGCTGCTCGACGACCTCGAGCGGTACGCCCGGGCGCTCCATGTCGCCCGGCGGGCCGAGGCGGCGCCCCGGTCAACGACGGCGGACGGCGAGGGGAGCGTCGCCCTACTCGGTCGAGTAGTCGTAGAACCCGCGCCCGGTCTTGCGGCCGAGGTGCCCGGCGTCGACGAGTCGTCGGAGCGTGGCCGCCGGCCGGTACTTCGGGTCGCCGGTCCCTCGGACGAGCGTCTCGGCGACGTCGAGGGTCACGTCGAGACCGATCAGGTCGGCGAGCTCGAACGGCCCCATCGGCAGGCCGGCGCCACTCTTCATCGCGAGGTCGATGTCGCGCGACGACGCCAATCCTTCCTCGAAGGCGAAACACGCCTCGTTCAGCACCGGGAGCAGGATCCGGTTTACCACGAACCCCGGCGACTCTTTCACGCGAATCGGGACGAGCGGGTACCGGTGGTTCCGGAGCCCCTGAAGGAAGTCGATCGTGTCTTGGACGACGTCCTCGCGGGTGTCGACGCCGCCGGCGACCTCGACGAGCGGGAGCGTGCCGGGCGGGTTGAAGAAATGCGTCACGAGCGTTTGGCGCACGTGCGCGAGCCCGCGGGCGAGACGGGTGACCGAGAGCGAGGAGGTGTTGGAGCCGATCACGGCGTGCTCCGGAAGGGCTTTGTCGAGCCGCTCGAGGACCGGACGCTTCACGTCCGCGCGCTCGAAGACCGCCTCGACGACGAAGTCGACGTCGCCGAACTCTGTCCAGTCGGTCGTGCCCCGGACCCGGCCGACGACCTCCTGCCCCCTCGCGGACGACACTTTCGGTGCGAGACGGGTCCGCAGCGTGCCCGTCTGCGCCTCGGTCAGTTCGATCCCGAGCTCCCGCAGCCGGTCGACCTCGCGGTCGGCGCGCGTGGCGTGGAACCGTACAAGCTCGTCGACGAGCCCCCGGATGCGACCGAGCCCGCGGTCGACCGCCGTTTGGTCGACGTCGGTGAGCACGACGGGGATCCCGTTGAACGCGAACACCTCGGCGATCGCCGCTCCCATGGTCCCGGCCCCGACGACCCCGGCTTTCGCGACCCGCATGGAGGACCCTCAGGCCGGCGAGCGTGGACCCGCTACTTAACGGGCGAGCGCGGCGGTGGCCGAACCTTTAAGGAGCGCACCGCCGTCGGCCGCTCCGCGCGGGGATGGCCCAGCCCGGTAAGGCGCAGGATTGCTAATCCTGTGGTGATTTCACCTCGGGGGTTCAAACGGGCGCCGGGACCTTCCGGCGCCCGGAGATTCCCCCTCCCCGCGTCCTAGTTCCGGGGCTTCGCCGGCGGGGCGGGGGCCCCGACCGAGCCGGGCTCGCTCACTTCGTACCGATCCCCCACCCGCGCAATCGAAACGACCGCGCCGGGAGCGGGGAGGGAACCGCGGACGACCGCGAGGATCCGAACGCTTTCGCCGCCCTCGATGATCGCGAGCCGGTGGGGAGCGGTCCACCCCGATGCGGGCGCGAGCAGCTCCGTCGACGCGAGGACGACGCCCTGCGCCGGGATCTCGCCGGCGACCAGCTCGCTCGAGCCGCACCGCGGACACAATCCCGCGTGGGGAAGGAACCGACCATGGCAGTGCTCGCACCGTACGATCGGGAGCGTGGGTTCGGGGCTCATGCCGCGCCGACCCCCGTGTGCCCGAGGATCGTCACGAAGTTGTGCGACCCGAGTCCCCCGATCGACTGGGCGAGCCCTCGCTTCGGAGCTCGTGCGACCGCCATGCGACCGGCCTCGCCCCGGAGCTGGCGGGCGACTTCGGCGATCTGAACCAGTCCGGAGGCCCCGACGGGGTGCCCTCGGCCGAGGATCCCGCCGGACGGGTTGACGGGAAACCGCCCGTCGGCGAGGGTCGAACCGTTGCGGAACCACGCCGCACCTTCGCCAGCGCCCGTGATCCCGACGTCCTCGAGGTCGATGATGGCGAACGGCGAGAACGCGTCGTGCAATTCGGCAAAGTCGAGCTCCTTTCGGGTCTGGTGGGCGGCTTCGTACGCCCGCTTCGCGGCCACCCGGGTCGCGCGGAAGCTCGTGAGCTCGGGCCGCTCCACGAGTTCGACGTGGTCGGTCGCCTGCCCAAGTCCCAGCACCCCGGCCGGGCCGGTCGCGCGTTCGAGGACGACCGCCGCGGCGCCGTCCGAGACCGCAGAACAATGGAGGAGGCGAAGCGGGAGCGCGATCGGCCGGCTCGCTCGGACCTCCTCGGTCGTCACCGCGGTGGGGAACTGCGCGTTCGGGTTTCGGCTCGCCGCGGCCCGGGCCGCGACCGTAACCGCGTCGAGCGCCTCCTCGTCGACCGCGTACCGCTCGAGGTATCGGCTCGCCACCAGCGCCGCGAGCGCCGGCATCGTGGCCCCGTGCGCGATCTCCGACGTCGCCAGCGATCGGGCCAGGACCTTCGCCACCTCGGCGCTCGGCAGGTCGGTCATTTTTTCGCCGGCGACCACCAGCGCTCGCTCGTACCCTCCCGAGGCCACGAGTCCGACCGCGGCCTGGAAGGCGGCCGCCCCGCTCGCGCTCGCGGCTTCGACCCGCAACCCCGCCCCCGCATCGAGACCGAGCTGGTCGGCGACCTTGGCCGCGGTGTTCTCCACCCCCGCGAACGACCCGCCCGCCATGTGCGCGACGACGCACAGGTCGACCGGCTTCCGGCCGATCCCGTCGAGCGCCTCCCGTCCGGCCTCGCAGAGGAGGTCGAGGAGCGGGTCGGACCGCTTCCCGAACTTGCCGACCCCGGTCGCGGTGACCGCGACCTTCATGGCGGCGGTGCGCCGGCGCCGGGCTCGGTCAGGTCGGCGACGATCGTCAAGAACCGGCTGAGGGGCATCCCGGCCCCCCAACGCAAGACCCCGTTTCCCTCCTTCGTCGCCTCCACGGGAGGCAGCCATCGGTTCAGGACCCGATACCGGCCGGTGGACGGACCGACCCCACCCGCGTACACCCGCCACGGCTCGCCGTGGCCCCGTCCGACCCTCCGGTAGGCGTACAGGATCACCAGGCCGACGCGGGCCACCGCGGTCCGGTGCTGCTCGAGCTGCACCGCGGCCCGTCCGCTCGCCGCGCTGAAGCGGATCGTATCCGACCCCGACGCCTTCACCTCGAGCGGGAACGCGAACTCCGAGCGGAGCGCGACCAGGTCGA
>DASYOF010000362.1:0-2462 GCA_036007995.1 Thermoplasmata archaeon | reverse complement strand
GGCGGCCTCGATCGCGCGGTCGAGCGCGTTCTCGCCCGGCAGGCCCGCGGTCATCGCGGGCGTTACGTCGAGGAGGAGAACGAAATCCTGCCGGCTCTCCTGCTCGAACTCCCGGACGTACCACTGGCCCGGGCGGGACCGTTTCCACGCGACGTGGCGCAGATCGTCGTCGAGCTGGTACGGCCGCAGCGACCGGAACTCGGTGCCGAAACCGCGGTGCCGGAGGGAGAGGCGGCCCTGGACCCGGGTCAGCATCGCGGGCGCGAGTCGATGGGTCCGCGCCACGGGGGCGGGCGGGACGACCCGGACCGGCCGCGAGGTCGAAGGGATCGACCACTCGACCCAGCCGAGCTGGTGGGGGGAATCGACGATGACGGCGAGAGGGCCGAGGACGTGGCTCCCCCGGCTCGTGGCCCGAAGACCGTAGCGGATCCGGACGGCCTCGCCCGGAGTCCATCGGCGGCGCTCGCTCGGTCGACCGGCGACCCGCACCAGGGAGCGGGGGAGGAGGTCGCACACCTCGGCGACGACCGGGCGCTCCCCGACGTACTTCACCGAGAGCTCGACGGAGAATTGCGAGCCCGGCGACGCAGCCCGCGGGGTGTCCGAGCGGGTCGCCTCGAACGGGTACCGTTCCGACGTGGGGGGCGACAAATGGAACGCGAGCAGCTCCGACGCGAGGGCCGCGAAGCACGCGACCGCCCCGGCGAGGATCAGGATGTTCAGCGTGTACGCCCCGAGGAGCAGGGCGCCCGCGGAGGCTCCGAGGGCGAGCCAGCCGCGACGGGAGATCACCGGTGCCTCTCGGGGGGCGCTAGCGCGGGGCGCGGACCGCGTCCGCGCGCTTTTCGATCACTTCGCGGAGGAGCGGCTCGACGCCGTTCCGTCCCGTGACGTACCGCTGCGCGAGCAGGTCGGGGTGGAGGAGGATCCGGTGGTTGAGCACCTCGAAGACGATGCTCTTGACGTCCCCCGGCGTCACGAACGTGCGGCCCTCGAGCAGCGCGGCGGCCTTCGCCGCCCGGAGGAACTGGACCCCCGCGCGCGGCGAGGCCCCCATCAGGATCTTCGGGTCTTCCCGCGTGCTGCGGATCAGCTGCATCACGAAGTCGAGCACCTCCGAGGTCATCCGGACCCCGAGCGCCTCGTCGCGGAGCCGGTCGAGCGTGCCGCCGTCGAGCGGGAGGCCGAGCGCCTCCGCGACCGGCCGCTCGCTGTGCCGCTGGAGGAGCGTCCGCTCGTCGGCCTCGCTCGGATACCCCATCAGGATGCGGAACAGGAACCGGTCGAGCTCCGCCTCGGGGAGCGGGTACGTCCCCTCCTGCTCGATCGGGTTCTCGGTCGCGATCACGAGGAACGGGCTCGGGAGCGGGTAGCCGATCCCGTCGACGGTCACCTGCCGCTCCTGCATCGCCTCGAGGAGCGCGGACTGCACCTTCGGCGGCGCCCGGTTGATCTCGTCGGCGAGAATGACGTTCGCGAACACCGGGCCACGCCGGTACTCGAACTCCTGGCTCACCGGATTCAGGACGACCGTGCCGACGATGTCGGACGGCAGCATGTCCGGGGTGAACTGGATCCGCTTGAACGACAGCGAGAGCGCGGCGGAGAAGCGCCGGACGAGCATCGTCTTCGCGATCCCGGGCACCCCTTCGAGCAGGACGTGGCCCTCGCTGACGAGGGCGATCGTGAGCGCCCGCACGACCGGGTCGCATCCGATCACCGACTCCCCGACCGACTTGCAGAGCCGCTCGAGGACGCTCGGCCCGTCGGAGCCGGACGTCGAGGCTACGGTCGTCGGGGCCGGGCTCTCGGCGGCGGGAGCCGCTCGTTCGGTTGCCTTCATGGTGCGAATCCGAGTTGCGTGAGGTACCGGTCGACCTCGCCGAGGTGTTCGGCGAGCCGGCGCTGGAACTGGAGGCGCGAGCTCTCGTAGCTCCGCCAGAAGTCCCAGCGGAGCGGGTTGCCGGTTTCGAGGGCGACCGCCCAGACGAGCAGGCTGTCGAGCGCGTCCCGGCTCCGTCGGAGTCCCCGCGGGTCGGGGAGTCCGCGGGCCTGACCGGCGCGGATGCTCCAGGGGATCTCGCGCAAGCCGAGGCCGGCGCGGGCGTCGACGGCCCGGTCGAGCCGGTCGAACGTCGAATCGAGGATCTCCGAGTAGGCGCCCTGCCGAAGCGCGACGTACGTGCGCGAGACCGGATCGGCGTCCGGCGCCCGCTCCGAGGGCTCGCGGCGCCGCCGGACGGGTTCCGCGCTCGGCCGGCCCGCCATCCAGAGGACCACGGTCGCCGAAAGTAGCACGACCGGCAGACCGACCCGGGGGTCGGCGAGAAATCCGAGGACGCCGGTGATCAGGTCGGCCAGGGGGACTCCTCCTCGTCCGGCGGGACGGGCTCCGGGGCGGGCGGGGCGACCACGACCGGCGACGCGCCGTCCCCTGGGGTCACGTAGAGCCGCCACAT
>DASYOF010000361.1:0-5400 GCA_036007995.1 Thermoplasmata archaeon | reverse complement strand
ACTTGTGGCTCTTGCGGAGCTCGATCAGGATGTCGATCGGGTCGAGCCCGGCGTTCTCCGCGAGCGTGCGCGGGACCGCCTCGAGCGCTTCCGCGAAGCTCTCGAAGGCGAGCTGCTCGCGGCCGCCGACCTTCGCCGCCTCGTCGCGGAGGTGCATCGCGAGCTCGCTCGCGCTCGCCCCGCCGCCGACGACCATGCGGCCGTCCTCGACGGCCACCGCGACCACGTTCAGCGCGTCGTCGAGCGACCGCTCGATCTCGTCGAGCACGTGCTCGGTGCCGCCGCGCATCAGGATCGAGACCGCCCGCGCCTTCACCGCGCCGGTCACGAACGTCAGGGAGTCCTCCCCGATCTTTCGCTCCTCGACGAGGCCCGCGGTGCCGACGTCATCGGCGGTGAGCTCGCTGACCTTGGAGACGACGTTCGCCCCCGTCGCCTTGGCGAGCTTCTCCATGTCCGACTTCTTGACCCGCCGGACGGCGTAGATCCCTTCCTTCGCGAGGAAGTGCTGCGCGAGGTCGTCGATCCCCTTCTGGCAGAAGACGACGTTCGCGCCGGACTTCTTCACCTGCTCGACCATGCGCTTCAGCATGTTCTCCTCCTCCTGGAGGAAGGCGTTGAGCTGCTCGGGGTCGTTGATCTCGATCTTCGCGTCGATCTCGGTCTTCTTGATCTCGAGCGCGGCGTCGAGGAGCGCGATCTTCGGGTTCGCGACCCGGTTCGGCATCCCGGAGTGAACCTTCTCCTTGTCCACGATGACGCCCTCGATGAGCTCGGTGTCGGTCATGGCGCCGCCCTGCTTCTTGATCAGCTGGACGTTGTCCAAGTCGACGTAGTACCCCTTCTCGGTCTTCTCCGCGACGGCGGTGATCGCCTTGACGGCGATGTCGCCGAGCTTCTCTCGGTTGTAGGAGACGGACTTCGACGCCATCGAGGTGACGGCGACCCGCTTCAGGGTCGCGGTGTCGGTGATCTCGACGGGCTCGCTGATCTTCTGGAGGACCTCGAGCGCCTTCTGGGAGGCGAGGCGGTACCCCTGGCTGATCAGCGTCGGGTGAATGTTCTGCTCGACGAGGCCCTCGGCGCGCTTCAGGAGCTCGCCGGCGAGGACGACCGCCGTGGTGGTGCCGTCGCCCGCTTCCTGGTCTTGGGTCTTCGCGACCTCGACCAGCATCTTCGCGGCCGGGTGCTCGACGTCCATCTCCTTGAGGATCGTGACCCCGTCGTTCGTGACGACGACGTCACCCATCGAATCGACGAGCATCTTGTCGAGCCCGCGCGGTCCGAGGGTGGATCGCACCGCGTCGGCGATCGCCTTGGCGGCCGCGATGTTGTTCGATAGGGCTCCGCGGCCCCGCTCGCGCTTCGTCCCTTCCTTCAGCACAAAGATCGGCGTCTGTCCTGTCAGCATGGTTCGTAATTCTCCAGCGGTGCGACTACACTGCCAACTCTGGTGAATTTCCGCTTGTATTTAATGGCTGACATTGCCCATGGCGGCCGGCGAACGTTCCCGCCGGGCGCCCGGACCAACCGTGGCCCCTCGGACAAGGATCGAGCCGGCTTCCTCGGGGTCCGAGCCCGCGGAGGTCCCGCCGCGGAACGGACCGGCCCGGGCGTCCCCGCCGGGGGCGGTGGCCAACGCCGATCATCGACCCGTTCCGGCGGCCCGAGCCGGTCCGCGTTGACCACCTCGCGTGAGCCGTGTGACGCCACCACGTGCGGACCGCGAAGTCTTTAGCGAGCGCGCGGGTCGATGGGACGAGATTGCGCCGGCCCGGGGCCGGGGACGACGATGGACCGCTACGAACGGGTGCCGATCGAGGAGGAGACTCGCGAGGAGCGGGTGAGCAAGTTCGCCCTCATCGACCAGCCGTACACCCTCGAACAGGCGGTGCTCGAGGGCCAGCGCTGCCTGCAGTGTGCGATGCCCTACTGCGTCCAGGGGTGCCCGATCACCCAGGATTGCCGGGGGTACAACATCCTCGTCGGGGAACGCGATTTCGATGGGGCGGCGCGCCTGACGCTCCGCGACAATCCGCTCTCGACGGTGCTCTGCAAGACCTGCTACCACTTCTGCGAGGACGACTGCATCATGGCCGGACGCGGGGTCCCGATCGCGATCCGTCACCTGAAACGGGCGGCGCTCGATTTCGGGAAGTCCGACCTCCTCTACGTGCCCTCGAAGCGGCGCGAGGAGCGGGTGGCGATCATCGGCGCCGGCCCGGCGGGCCTGATGGCGGCCTGGGACCTGGCGGTTCGTGGTCACCCGGTGACGGTGTACGAGCAGGAGCCGTTCCTGGGCGGCCAGGTCAACACGATCCCGCGCTACCACCTCGACGCGGACGACCTCGACACCGACCTCGCGCGTTGGAAGAACCTCGACATCAAGTTCGTGGTCGGCGAGCGGGCGGGGCCGGACCTCTCCCCGAAGAAGCTCCTCAACGACGGCTACGAGGCGGTGCTCGTTACCGTCGGCGCCTCGAAGGCGCGCGAACTCAACGTCCCGGGGGAACACCTCCCGGGGGTGTACCACGCCCTTCCGTTCCTTCTCGCGATCAACAAGCGGCCCGACGGTGTGTTCGGCCGGACCGACCGGAAGGTCATCGTCATCGGCGCCGGGGACGTCGCCCTCGACGCCGCCCGATCAGCGCGGCGTCTGACGGGTGGGGGCGAGGTCCTCCTCGTCTACCGCCGCGGCCCCGAGGACATGAAGGCGACCGAGGAAGAGCGGTCCGGCGGAGAGATCGAAGGGGTCCGCTATGTCTTTTACCGCTCTCCGAAGACGATCGTCGGCACGCAGCGGGTGGAGGGTTTGATCGTCGAGCGAACCGAGCACGGACCCCCGGACGCCAAGGGTCGCCGCCCTCTCGTCACGATCCCCAACTCGGAGGAACTGATCCCCGCGGACATGGTGATCATCGCGGTCGGCGAGGTCGCGGACGTTTCGGGGTTCGAGCCGGATTACAAGTTCAAGTTCGCGTCGATGGGCTGGCCCGAGGGCGCCCGCGACGACACGATGACGGAGGTCGAGGGGGTCTTCGCTACCGGTGGCCGCTCCGTGGTACACGCCATGGGCGCCGGCGAACGCGCCGCGGCAGCCATCGACGCCTACCTCGCGAAGAAGCACGGGCGCTCGCCGGAACCACGCCCCGACCCGTTCGGGGGGGCCAGTCCACCGCCGAAGGTGCCGCCGGGATACGGCGCTGCGACCTGGACGCCGTAGTCCCGGGCGGACGGGCGCCTGGGAACCCTTGCCCCTCTGACGAGGGGACAGCTCCCGATTACGACACGCCACTTCTGCGGGGGGCCGTCGCCTTCGCGAGGTGCCATCCGAACCGCCCGCCATGGAGCGGATTCCTGTTCCCGCTCGGTAGCCCGGCCGTCTGCGGCCGACCGGTCTAGGCGTGGGAACCGAGCGGCGCACCGAGGGTTCTTCTCTGTAGGCGCCTTGGGCGGCCGATGGCTCGGCCCTTCGGATTCTACGGTTGGGACCTGCCCATCGCGCTCGCGATGGCGGTCGCGGCGACCGCGGCCGTCACGTTGTTGGTCTTGGGTGTGGTTATGGTGGCGAACGGCGATGCCCAGGTCGCCGCCTACAACGAGTTTGCGCAGCAACAGAACTCGAAAGGGTGCGGGGATTGGACGAACGGCACTGCACCACCCTCCTGCGCGCCGCTGGCCGGGTGTGAGATCCCCGACGATGAATGTCCGGGCCAACGGCTCGCGGACCTCGGCGGGATGATCTCGCTCGAATCGCTGATCCCCCTCGGCTCGATGGGCGCCCTCGTCCTCGCGCAATTCGTCCGTTGGACTCGGGTGCCCCCGTGAAGCTCGTCGTCCTCGTCATCGTGCTCGTCGTGGCGGGATCGGTCACCGGCACGCTCGTTCTCGCGGGAGCGCAGTTGATCGTGCAAGGGCAGCAGTCGATCGCGGCCGCCCAGGCTCAGACGAATGCCCAGAACGCGCAGTGGGCGCAGTACTGCCGAGAGAACGGCTCGCAGACGCCCGGTTGCAACGGCCCGTCCCCGTACGGAACCGGCCTCGCGCAGCCGCTCGGCGAGGACGGCCAACAAGAGGTCCGGGTCGGACAGGGGATCGTCCACGACGCCCTCGTACCGGCCGCCGTGAGTGCGATTCTGGCGATCGCGTACCTTTGGCTCGTTCGACGGTCCTCTCCGCGATCCCCGGGCCCCCACGATCCGGACGCGGCCGATGGGCGATAGCCGACGGATCTCGCGGGCGGCCTAGTGCCGCGTCCACCAGCGGAGTGCGGGGCGCGAGTTCGTCACGCAGTGGATCCGGTTGAGCCGCCGCATCGCGAGGCGGAGGGCCTCCCTCGCCTCATCCCAGTCACGGTAGTTCGTCCCGGTGAAGGACCACCGACGGATCGTACGGAAGTGGGTCTCGATCGGGTTGAGGTGGCTGGCATTGGTCGGGGTCGGGACGAACACGATCCCGAGCTTCCGGGCCTCCGCCACCGCCGCCGGCGTGGTGTGGGTCGAGAGGTTGTCCTGGATCAGATAGATGCGCCCACCGAACGGGTACTTCCCTCGAACCCAACGAAGGAACCGCACGTACCCCGCGCCGTTCTTCGACGACGTGAGGTAGCCGCGGAACCGTTTGTGGTAGTAGTCGTAGGCGCCCATCAGGTAGCGCACTCCGCCGAGTCGCTTGTACGTCGCTGGAACTCGGTCGGGGTGCCCCGACCGAGCCCACGTGTGGCCGCCGTACGGTTGGAGCGAGATCGGTCCCATCTCGTCGACCGAGACCACGATCGGAGGGTTGTGCGGTCGGTTGGTGAGCTCGTTCAGACGACGGAGTTTGTCCGCGAACTTCGGGTCCTTCGAGCTCTTCCAAGTCTTCACGGACTGGAACGTCACCGACTCCTCGAGGAGGATCTGCCGCAGCCACTCGCGGCTGATCGACTCCACGACTCCCTCGAACACGAGCGTCTCCTGGAGGAGGTCGAGCGACCAGCTCGTCGGACCCTGCCAGCCGTGGTCCTTCGGGCGAGTGAGGGCGAACGAGACGATGGCCTTACGGGCCGCAGGAGTGAACTTGGGCGCGGGCCCGGGGCTCTTCTTCGGGTAGAGGGCGTCCCGACCGATGCGATTGTAGTCGGTGATCACTCGGCGAACCCACTCCTCGCTCCAGAGGACCAACCCGGCGATCTTCGGCGGGGAGAACCCCTGGAAGGAGTGGAGCACGATCATCGCGCGCTTGACGACCGTCGGGTCGTGGGAGCGCTTCACCAGGCGACTCAGGGCTTGGCCCTCCTCGTCGGAGAGCTCGCGGACACGCAGCACGAGGAGAGGCCAACCCCTCCCCCGGGAAAGTACTTGCGCTAGAGTTCAGGAATCCCGAACAGTCCCACTAGACGCGGCACTAGGAGCCAACCCA
>DASYOF010000360.1:0-1710 GCA_036007995.1 Thermoplasmata archaeon | reverse complement strand
GTCGAACGCGACGATCAGGTCGACATCGGATTTCACGGCGGTCGTTGGGTCCCGCGAGGCGCGGATCGAGGCATCGGCGTGGCCCCCGCGGATCCGGGAGAGGACGTTGCGCGAGGTGTACACATACAGCCCGCGCTTCCGAAAGTACCGGCCCAGGAGGTCGGAGACGGTCAGCGTCCCGTCGCCACCCTGGCCCCCGATCATCACCGCAAGGTCGCTCAGATCCGTCGGTCGGCCGGGGGTCGTTTCGGTCCCGGCCGTGCCCGGATGCGGGGTCGATTTCGAAGCCGGAGTGGTCATTGGAGTTCCATCGGACGCGTGGCGTGTGCGTTCCGTTCAATTCGAGGGTGCGGTGCTATTTAACGGTGGGGACGTGAGCCGATTTTCCGCCGACCGGAGCGCTCCGTTTGCCCCGGTTTCGTGCGTCCGGACCGGCCTTCGTCCGGCCGTACGTTAGCGTACGAACGTCGTCGGCCGAGAAAGGTTATCTCGCCGCCGCCGCTCGATGCCGTCGATGACCGAGCCGCCGCTCGTGGAGAACTACCACGGGGCGACCGGGTCGGCCCGCCGATTCGCCGATCCGATCCAGTTCTGGGACGAGACGCTCCGGGATGGCGAGCAAATGCCCGGGGTCCACTTCACCCCGGAGGAGAAGCTCCGGATTGCCACGGTACTCAGCGAGGTCGGGGTCTCCGTAATCGATGCCGGCATCCCGGTCGTTTCGCCGGACGAGGCCGAGGCGGTCCGCCGGGTCGCCGGCGCCGGCCTGAAGGCGAAGATCCTCGCCTCGGCGCGCACGGTCCCGGCCGACGTGGACGCGGTGATCCGGAGCGGGGTCTCCCACATCGCGATCTTCGTCGCCGCAAGCGAGGTCCACCTTCGCTACAAATTGAAGATGACGCAGGAGCAGGTGCTCGCGGCGTCGCTCGCCTCGGTCCGCCAGGCGAAGGACGCGGGGCTGCACGTCGCGTTCGTGACGGAGGACACCGTGCGCGCGCCGTTCGACTTCGTCGAGCGGTTGTACACGGCCGTGAAGGGGGCCGGCGCGGACCGGCTCGTTGTGTCCGATACGGTCGGCATCATGACCCCGCTCACGTTCCGCTGGTACCTCGAGGAGTTCGCCCGGCGGGTGCGACCGACCGACTGGTCCGTCCACTGCCACAACGACTTCGGGCTCGCGGTCGCGAACACGCTGACGGCCTGCGAGGTCGGTGTGACCGCCCCGCACGTCTGCGTCAATGGGCTCGGCGAGCGAGCGGGGAACGCGTCGCTCGAGGAGGTGGTCGTCGCGCTCGAATCGCTCTACCAGGTTCGCACGGGGATCCGGACCGAGCGGCTGTACGAGCTGTCCCGGCTCGTCGAAGAGATCTCGGGGGTCCCGATCCCGCCGAACAAGGCGCTCGTCGGGTACAACTCGTTCAGCCACGAGGCGGGCATCCACACGCACGGCATCCTCGCCCACACCCTCACCTACGAGCCGCTCCAGCCGGAGGTCGTCGGCCGACAGCGCCAGATGATCCTCGGAAAGCACACCGGCAAGGCCGCGCTGGTCGAGAAGCTCAAAGAGCGTCAGATCGCGACCACCGACCCGCTCCTCCTCGAACTCTTGCGGCGGGTCAAGGAGGGCGGAGAGGGCCGCGGCAAGGCGCAGCTCCAGAAGTTCCTCGCGGACTACCACACGCTCTTCGAGCACCCGGGGATCTCGGACGA
>DASYOF010000359.1:0-4652 GCA_036007995.1 Thermoplasmata archaeon | reverse complement strand
CCACTGGCCGATTGGTCCCGCTCCGGCCGGTCCTCGACCGGTACGGCCCGGACGCCCTCCGGTTCTACCTGCTCGCCCCCCTGTACCGGGACCGGCTGGAATGGAACGGCGCCGCCCTCCGGTCCCGGGCGCGGGAGGCCGACTGGATCCATCGGACCCTGCACGGCGCGATCCCTGCGGGGGCGGGGGGCGGTGCCCCGCTCCGGGCCCTCCTGGCGGCCGACCGGGCCATCCGGAAGGCCCTGTTGGACGGGTTGCGGATCGGCGATGCCTTCGAGGAGCTCGAGGGGCTCGCGCGCGCCGTGGAGGCCGACGGACGCGGCCAGTTCCCCAAGGGTGACACCCGGGTGGTCCGCGCCACGCTGCGCGGCATCGACCGCCGATTGGGGCTGGGCCTGGCGGCCGCGGCGGTCCGCCCCACCGGGCGGCGTTAGCTCATTCCGCTCGCTCGATGATGAGCGAGAGGCCGTTGCCGCCGCCCATGCAGAGCGTGGCGAGACCCCGGTGCGTGCCGGACCGACGCAGCTCGTGCAGCAGGGTCACGGTGATCCGTGCGCCGCTCGACCCGATCGGATGGCCGAGGGCGACGGCACCCCCGTGCACGTTGAACTGGCGATCCGAGAACCCGAAGGCCCGCTGGACCGCCAGGGAGGCGGAGGCGAATGCCTCGTTGTGCTCGACCCGGTCCAGGTCGGAGGGCTGGAGCCCCACCCTGGCCAGGTGCGCCCGGACGGTGGGGATGGGGGCCTCCATCACCCGGGACGGCTCGACCCCCCCGACCTCACTGCTGTGGATCCAGGCCAGGGGGGCGAGCCCTTTCGCTTCCACCGCGGCGGCACTGGCGAGGACGAGCGCGGAGGCGCCGTCGGAGAGCTGGGAGGAGTTGCCGGCGGTCAGGAGGCCGTTGGGCAGGAAGGAGGGTTTCAGTTTCGCCAGCCCCTCGAGGGTCGTCGTCGCCCGAGGACCCTCGTCGAGGGTCAGGCCCGGCCCGCCCGGGGTCAAGGACTCCGGCACCGGCACGATCTCGGAACTGAACGTTCCGTCGGCCGCGGCCCGGGAGGCTTCCCGGTGGCTCCGGACGGCGAAGGCATCGACATCGGCGCGGTGCAGCCCGTAGCTCTGGGCGACGCGCTCCCCGGCGAACCCCATCGCCTCGTGCTCGCCGTAGGCATCCAGCAGCGCATCCCGCTGCATCGCATCGTCCAGCGCGACGCCGCCGAACTTGAGTCCCCAACGGGCCCCGCTGGGGACGAGATAGGGGGCGCTCGACATGCTCTCCATCCCGCCGACGACCACGAGATCGAAGTCGTGGCTCTGCACCTCGGCGGCACCGAGCAGGATCGCCTTCATCCCGGATCCGCAGACCATGTTGACCGTCACCGCGCCGGATCGGTCCGGGATGCCGGCAGCCCGGGCCGCCTGCCGGGCCGGGTTCTGGCCGGTCCCGGCCTGGATGCAGTGGCCGAAGACGACCTCCCGGATCTCGTCCGGGGCGGTGTGGGCGCGCTCCAGGGCGGACCGGATGGTTAGGGCGCCGAGATCGACGGCCCGGACGCCCCGGAGCTTCCCGCCGTACTTGCCGATGGGCGTCCGCACGGCGCTGACGATGGCGACTCGCCGGGCATCGGGGGCCACGTAGGTAGGACCCGGCCCGGGATTATAGGGGTGGCGATGGCCGGGGCCCCGGTCGCGTCGCCTAGTCCTCTTCGACGCGCGGCGCGAGCAGGAACCGACCCTCGCCCTTGCCGTCCGCGACGGTGAAATCGATCTTGAGCGGGTACTCGTTCCCCACGTGGAGGGTGACCTCCTGGCTCGTGGTGATGGACTTCACCATGCTGGAGAAGAAATCGAGCGGGTACATGCTCTTCACCGTCTCCTTGACCTCGAGCTTCGCGAGCCCCTCCTTCCCGAGGTGCATGTCGACCCGGTCGGTCTCCCCCTCGGAGTGCATGGTGAACCCGTCGGGTTCCAGCGTCAGCGTCACGTGGTCGGAGATGCTCTCGCTGCCCCGGATGCCCTGGCGCAGTTCGTCCATGTTGACGACCGCGAGACCCGGGGGCGAGACGTTCGGGACCTTCGGGTCCGTGATCCCGGCCGGGTCGACGACCGACATGTGTCGGGTGACCTTGCCGACGTGGATGACGAGCCGGTTCTTGCCGCCGTCGTACTGCAGGTCGAGGATGTCGCCGGGCTTCGAGAGCCGCAGCACCTCCTTCAACTTCTCGACGTCGATCCCGATCTCCGTCGGTTCGCCCGTGAACTCCTCGAACGCGGCCTTGTTGAGCTTGAGGACGAGCATGGCGACGTGCGAGGGGTCGACGGCCTTGACCTCCAGGCCGTCCTTCGAGATCGTGAGCTTGACCTCGGAGACCAGGGTCGAGATCACCTCGACGACCTCCCGGAGGACCTCCATACGGACGCGCGCCTTGAACATTCGAAGCCTCGGCCGCGGCTACCTTGGGCCCCGCTAAAAAGCTTCGCCATGCCGAGGGCGCGCCGGTCGACGGAGAGGGTCGCTCCGACGACGGGGCCGAGGCCGGCGCGGCCGGGGCGGGTGGCCCGGACGGCTGTCGATTTCGCCCGTCCGCGTCCCACAACCGTAATTCCCGACGTCCGCGTGCTCGCCTCGTGACCGAGCTCGCGTACCTCGGGACGACCGACGCGGCGTACGAGCGGACGTTCACGGCCCGGGTGGTGGCGCTCCCGCCCGGCGCGGTGGTGCTCGACCGGACCCTCTTCTATCCGGCGGGCGGCGGTCAGCCGACCGACCGCGGGACGCTCGTGGGACCCGACGGCGCCTCGCTCTCGGTGGTCGACGTCGTCCGCAGCGGCGCGACCGTCCTCCACCGCCTCGGCCGCGGCTCCCGCCCGGCGCTCCGCCTCAACGACGAAGTGCGCGGCACGATCGACTGGGACCGACGGTTCGGTCACATGCGGCTGCATACGGCCCAGCACCTCCTCAGCGCGGTCGTGTTCCGGAGAACCGGCCGCAAGACCCGCAAGGCGATGTTCGCCGCCGGCGCCGGCACGATCGACGTGCTGGGGGAGTGGCCGGCGGCCGAGACACCGGAGACCCTCGAACGCGCCGTCCGGGAGTACCTCGACCCGGCCCGGGAGGTCCGGATCCGGCAGCTTCCCCGCGCCGAATGGGAGGCGAACCCGTCCGCCCGGGCGGGGCTCGTGCCGCTTCCCCCACTCGTCGACCCGGTCCGCGTGATCGAGATCGACGGGATCGACACCTGTCCGTGCGGCGGGACCCACCTCCGGTCGACCGGCGAGGTCGGCGAGTTCGCGTTGGAGCGGCCGTTCGTTCAGGCCGCCGACGCGACCCGGATCGGGTTCGCGTTGCGGATGGCGGACGCCCATTCCGAGCGGGTCACGCCGTAGATCGCGACGTCGTGCCAGAGGCCGTGGTGGAACAGCGCGGCCTTCAGGGTCCCCTCCCGGCGGAAGCCGATCCGCTCGAGGAGCTTGTACGACGGCACGTTGTCCGTGTCGCACGTCGCTCCGACCCGGGCGAGGTTCATCGTGTGGAACAGGTAGTCGACGAGGAGCCCGACCGCTTCGCGGCCGTACCCCTTGTGGCGCTCGGAGCGCTCGCCGAGTACGTACCAGACGTCGGTGAGCTCGAGGACCGGGTGGGCCTGGTAGTGGCCGACGAATCCGATCACGCGGTGGTCGGCGGTCCGCTCGACCACGAAGCGCGGGGCGAGCGAGCGCGGGTCGTCTGGGGCCGCCTCGACCGACCGCACGAAGTCGTCGAACGAATCGATCGCGAACCGGTCGAACGGCGCGACCGTCTCCGGGTCGTTGTACCAGCCGAAGAGCGTCATCAGGTCCGCCGGGCGCGGCTGGCGGAGCCGGAGCTCGTAGCCCTGGAGCGTCGGGACCTCCGTCATGGTCACGACTCCCGGGGCGCCATCTCCGGGGACCCCTGGGCGGCGACCTCGGCGGCCGTCAATTCCTCCCCGGCGTCCTCCCGGCGCAGGTCGAGCGACTTGCGGTGCCCGCTCGGCGTCAGCGAGTACACGAGCTTCGGCTCGGAGTAGCCGATGACGTACTGGACGCGGCGGTAGATGTACCGCGTCATCTCGAGCGAGCGGAGCGTGTTCTTCAGCTCCATCAGGTCCTCGTGGGCGAATGCGCGGAAGATCCCGAACTCCGTCGTCCATTGGTCCGCCTCGAAGCGGACCTGCTGCCCCCGGTGCTCGAGGAGGTGGAGGAGGATGGAGCGCTCGAGGCGGGTCGGTCCTTCCCTCTCCATCGTGGGTTCGTCCGAACGTTCAGGAGATCGTCGTGATCTCGTAGTTCACGTCGAGTCCCTTGAGTCGGGCGTGCATCTTGCCGACGAGGCCGATGACGTCGTCGAGCGACGCCTTCTCCGGCCACTTGAACACGAAATCGTGCATCCCCATCGATTCCTCGAATCCCAGGTCCCGCATCACCTTCAGCACGTCGAGAGGGCTCGCGCCCTCAGAATGGAAGACCATGCGTACGTAGGTGCGCATTGACGGCCTGCTCACGAGGGTGGGCGGTCGTTCTTTAGGCGGTCGTCCTCTTATATATGCTTCCTTGACGGCACGTGTCGCGCACACCATGAACGACTCCAAACCCGTAGTGGTGACCGGCGGCGCCGGGGCGATCGGCCACCT
>DASYOF010000358.1:0-1771 GCA_036007995.1 Thermoplasmata archaeon | reverse complement strand
CCCGAGCCCGATCGTGAGGGCTCCCCCGATGTCGAACGTCGTCTCCGGCAGGACCATGGGTCGTGCCTCCTCCCGTCCCGGTTATCGGCCCGGGCCGCGGATCCGGACCCCTTCGGGTCGCTCCTCCGTCGTCCCGGCCTCGGCGCACTGCTGGAGAACCCGGTTGAGGCCGGCGAGGGAGACTCGATGGCCGGACCGCTCGAGGTCGGCCAGGATCTCGCGCCGTCGGAGCGGCTTCGGGGACGATCGGAGGACCGCGAGGACGGCGGCTTCGAGCCCCGGAGCGAGCCCCGGGACCCGCCGCGGCGCGGCGGAGGGTGGCGGAACGTCGGCCACAGTGCGGTGAGCGAGACCGAACTATAGCGGCATGGACCGGAACGGGAGCGATTCAGACTCGGGGAACGACGCACGGCCGTCTCAGCCGCCGCCCGGGGTTTCGACGAACCGGCCTGCCGACATTCTAATACCCTAGCGACCGCCCATCGTACCTTCGTGAGACCGCTCGTCGTGGTCCCGGGACCGCAGCGATGAGCTCGGCGGTCCGACTTCCCTCGGAACTCCGCCAGTTCCTCGCCCTGGACGGCCCGCAGACGCTCCTCGTCCGAGGCCCTCCGGGGTCCGGGAAATCGACGCTCTGCCTCGCCCTCCTCGAGGCGTTCGGCGGAGACCGGCTCCTCGTCACGAGCCGGGTGACGCAGCACGAGCTCGAGCGCGAGTTCCCCTGGATGGGGAGCGCGCCGACCTCCGGGATCCAGATCGTCGATGCCAGCGCCCTCGAGCCTCCGTACCGCGGAGGGTTCGCGGGCGGCACCGAGGCGACGATCCTCGCCGACGGCGAACCCGGCGAACGGGAGGCGCTCACCGAGTTCCTGATGCTCCCGGCGCCGGTCCAGGAGGCCTGGAGCCGGCTGCCAACGAACCGACCCGCGGCCGTGGTGATCGATTCCTGGGATGCGTTGGTCGAGCAGTTCCTCGGGATGCGGAGTCACAACGGAGCGGTCACCCTCGACCGGCCGGAAGTGGAGCGGATGCTCCTCCGGAGGATGGGCCGCTCCCCCTGCCACCTAATCCTGGTGCTCGAACGCGAGGAGCAGTCGCAGCTCGACTACCTCGTCAACGGGGTCGTCGTCACGCGCCGCGAGCTGACGAACGACCGGCTGGAGCGGTGGTTGCTGATCCCGAAGCTCCGGGGGATCCGCGTCGCGAGCTCCTCCAATCCGTACACCGTCGAAGGGGCGAAGTTCCAGTGCATCGAGCCGGTCCGCACTCCGGCGGAGCTCCCTCGCGGGGCGATCGACGCCGAGCCGGACCCCGTCTCGCGGCAGTTGTGGCCCGGATCCCGCTCGTTCGCCGGGAACTTCGGCCGCCTCCCGCTCGGCAAGATCTCGCTCCTCGAGGCCGATGAGGACCTCCCCGACGAGGTGCTCCAGCACCTCGTGCGTCCGGCGATCGCCAGCACGATCGCCCGGGGCGGGCGGGTCCTCCTCGTCCCCCCGGCCTCCCTCTCCGCCGAGGACATCTGGAGCGGCATTGGGGAGGTCGTGGCCGGTCGGCCCCTCGCCACGTCGTTCCGAGTCGTCGACGTAAGCCGGGAGCTCGGTCCGAGCTCCGCGACTTCCCGACCGGAACTGGTCGCGTCGATCGTCTCGCCGAACTCGCTGATCGCGTCGACGTCGAACCCGCTCGGCGGCGACGCCGACCTCACGCAATGGCTGAAGGGCGACGGCACCCCGACGGCGCCCCCGGGTCTCGTCGTCGCCTACGTGACGGG
>DASYOF010000357.1:0-3631 GCA_036007995.1 Thermoplasmata archaeon | reverse complement strand
GCGCGCGGCGTAACGACCGCGTCCACGACGACGTGGGACCGGCCCGGGCCGTACGCCTTCACCCTGCGAGCGCTCGCTTCCTCGACGGAGCCGCCGGCGGCGGCGACCGACCGGCGGACCGCCGTCTCCCCGAGCTCGGCGTCGCCCCGGGCATCGACGACGAGATGCACCTGGAGCGTTCCGCCCGCCCGCACCAGGTCGAGGGCGAGCGGGACCCAGGGGAGCGAGCTCGGCAGGTAGCCAAGGAAAACGCGGTCGGCGCCGCGCACGGGGAGGTCGACGGCCCGGTTGTCCCCGAGGAGGACGGTCGCCCGGTCCGCGACCCCGTTGCGCGCGAGGTTCTCGACGAGGTACCGGTGCGACTCCGGGTTCTCCTCGACGGCGTACGCCCGGGCCGCCCGCCCGACGACCAGCGCGGGGAGGACGAAGTAGCCGATCCCGGCGAACAGGTCGACGACGGTGTCCCCCGGGCGCGTGACGTGACCGGCCCGGGCCCGCTCGATCTCGTTCCCGCGGCTGAACAGGACCCGCGAGGCGTCGAGCCGGTAGACGATCCCGTGCTCGCGCACCTCGGTGACCACCGACTTCCCCGCGATCAGCTCGAGGTCGGGGAGACGCCGCTCGCCCACGGCCGGCCCGCGGTGGCGCGCCACGGCGGCCGCCCGGAACGCCCGCTGGTACGCGCGTCCGATGCGGCCGAACTCCGGGCGCAGCGAGTCGGGAAGGCGGAGGAGGACCACGTCGCCGAGGCGCTGGTAGCTGGCGGGGATCGACTCGGCGACGCGGGCGTACCCCCGGGCGCGCAGCTCCGAGCGGACCCGCTCGACCGGACCCCCGCTCGCCCTCACCATCGGATGGTCCGGAGACGAACCGCCTCATACGTCGTTCGAGAGCTCGCGCCGGACCGTCGACCGCCCCGGACGCTCGCGGTGCCCGCCGCCGGGGTCGGGCCGCCGCCGGACGCCGGATCGGTCCGGGACCCCGCGCGGCGGTCCGACGGGTGCTCTATTCCCCTCGGACGGTATCGCGTCCGGTGGGCCTCGCAGGAAGATCGATGGCGACCGACGGCTCCACCTCGAACGCGGCGGCCTCCCACCAGGGGGTCCGGCGGATCGAGGCCGGTTCGGTGATCGGGCTCGCGGCCGGCCTGGTCGGGATCGCGCTTCCCATCGGATTGGTGCTCCTCGCGACCTACGACCCCGGTCTTCGGCTGCTCACCGGGAAGCAGCTCATCGAGACCGCGGCGATCCTGGCGATCGCGGGGGCGCTCCTGTTCGCCATCAGCCTCCTCGTCTTCCGATTGGGGTTCTCCCGCCTGCGCACGTTCGACCGGCGATTTTGGTCGGCGTCCATCCTCGCCATGCTCGGGACGGTCGGGATGCTCCTCCTCATCGTACCGATCGCGATCGCCTTCGCCTCCTCCGATGCCATCTCCAACTGCATTGCCGGCGCGCCGTCCCACGCGCTGACGTGCGTTCGTTCCGTCTCCCCCCTCGCTTCGTACTGGGCGATCGCGGCGTTCTGGCTCCTCTGGCTCGGTGGACTCGGCGTCGTCATCGGGGTGGGTCTGGCCGCCAGCCGGTTCCACCAAGTCGCGTTCTACGGCGGCGCCGCCGTGTACGCGATCCTACTGCTCGGGCTTCTCGGCCCCGCGCTCGGACTTCTCCTCCCGTTCGTTTCGCTGACCTACCCGCTCCTGGCCGCGCCGTTCCTCATTCTGCTCGCTTCGGCGCTGACGTTCCAGGGGTGCCGTCGCGCGCTGCAGCGGGGCTAGGGCCACGCCCGGCCGCGGGCGAACGAAGAAGGGCTTGGGGGGCGAACGGGATCTCGTCGGCCGTGCGGTGACGCCCCGTGGGGGCGCTCAGCGACGACGCGCGGTCACCGGTTTCTTCGCCAGGAACGACACACGGCTCCGCAGAGCGGTCCGTTTTCCCGCGAGGAGCGACACCCGCTTCGCGCCGCTCGATTTCGACGCCGTGAACTTGATCCGGGATCGTGCGGGCACCTTCTTCCCTTCGAGGACGGAGGTCCGGCGCATACGCTTCGCTGGCATCCTCGAACCCATCCCCCTTGGTCCGTTAAACGACCCCTCAACCGGAATCAAGCGAACCAACATCCCTCGGGCGCGGATGGTTCGACCATGGCAGTACATCGGATCAGTCTCGCCGGCGCCCTGTTGCTCGTGCTCCTCGCCCTCGTCTTCCTGTTCCTGATCGGCCCGCTCGGGCTGCTCGTGCTGATCGTGGCCGCCGTGCTCCTCTGGTACGCGTTCGGGCCCGGCAGCCGGTCGCCGCTCGTCACCTAGTCCGCGAACGCGGTAGCCGGCCCGGCGCTCGGCCGGGCCACCCCGACGGTCCGAACGTCCGGGATTCCGGCGTTCGGGTCCGGCCCGGAAACTTCGGCTACGCGCCCGGCTCGAACGGCGGGGTTAAGATCACTTCGAGGAACTGCTTCAGGTGCGCCGTCAGGATCGGATTGTCGGTGAAGCCGCACGCATCGAGCCCCGGCGCCGCAAGGAGCGCGTGGCGCCCGTCGGCGAGCACCTCGGTCGCGAGCAGGTTGCCGCGGGGGACGTACTGGACGCCCTCGGGAACCTTCTGCAACGCGGCGGTCACGAACGTGACCTGGACTCCGCGCTTCACCGCCGAGAGGACCTTTTTGCCGAGCGCGTCGCGCACGTCCGCGACCTGGGGGGTCGTCAGGATGAACGTCTGCATCGATTGGTCGAGGAGCTCCGCGATCTTCCCGACGACCCGTTCGCGACCGGAGAGCAGGTAGACGAGCTGGGGTTCGCCGTGTTCGGCGACGGCCCGGTGGAGCGCCTCGAGCGTGTCGAACACTTCGGCGATCGATCCCTTCAGCGACTCCGCCACCTCGAGCGGGGGCTTGGGCCGGAACAGGATCGGCTTTCCCCCCGTTGGCGCGGCGTACCCCTTCTCCGCCAGCGACTCGAGCACCTTGTACGCCGAGGTCCTCGGGATCCGCGCCGTGTGCGCGAGCGTCGCGGCGTCGCCGACGCCCCGGCCGACGAGCGCGATGTAGGCGCGCGCCTCGTAGACCGTCAGTCCGACCTTGCCGAGGACGTCGACCGCCCGCCGGTACTCTTCCGAGTTGTCGTTGCCGAGCGCCGCGGCGACCTCTTCAACGGACGCCATTCGGACCGGGGGACAGGTCCCCCTCTCATAACCTACCCGCGGCCGGGGACGACCTATGGGACGGGCTTCGTTAGCGCGAGGAGCGCGGCCTTCCCGAGGAGCGTCTCGGCCTCCGCTTCGGTGACGAGCCCGTGCGCCACGAGCAGCGCCTTCACCGGGGTCCCGGTGCGGGTCGATTCGTGGATCAGCTCCGCGACCTTCAGGTACCCGAATTTGGGCGTGAGGATCGTCGCGAGCGCCGTGGAGGCGAGCAGGTAGCGCTCGAGCGCCGGGAGGTTCGGCTGGATCCCGTCGACGCAGGTGCGCGCGAAGACGGGGAGGTAGTTCGCGAGGATCTTCGCGGAGAACAGCACCTCGAACGTCGCGAGCGGCATCATCACGTTGATCTCGAGCTGCCCGGCCTGGACGGCGAGCGAGGTCGCGAGGTCGGAGCCAATCACGTGGAAGGCGACCTGGTCGAGGCACTCGGCGGCCGA
>DASYOF010000356.1:0-3771 GCA_036007995.1 Thermoplasmata archaeon | reverse complement strand
CACGCGAACGGCACCTCGTACGGGTGGAAGACGATCTACGGGGTCGGGATCGTGCACGGAACCCGCCACCTCGCGCTCGACCAGGCGTTCGTCGACTGGTTCCTGTCCGGCACGGTCCAGGGCGAGATCCCCACGAACGAGTGGGAGTACCCGGCGAACGAGACCGTGCCCCTGCCGTCGGTGTACCAGTCGGCGATCGACCCGGCGACGATCACCGCGTTGAACGACCAGGTCACGCCGTCCGAGATCGCGGCGGACCTTCCCGGGTGGCTTTCGGAATGGCAGACGGTCGAGAACGCGTACGGCTGAGCCGACGGCTCGGGGAGGTCGTCCCGCTCCTCCCCGTCGTGGCGTTCGTGACGGCGTTCGCCCTGCTCCCAGCGGCGCTCCTCCTCGCGAACGGCGTCGCGACTCTCGGGGGGATCGGGGGCCTCGCCCGCCTCGCGACCGACCCGCTGAACGTCCAGGCGGTCCGGAACTCGCTCGCGCAGGGCGGCGCGAGCGCGCTCGCCGCGACCGCCATCGGATTGCCGGCCGGCGCCTTCCTGGGCCGGTACTCGTTCCGCGGGCGGAGCGAGCTCCTCGCCGTCCTGGTCGTGCCGTTCCTCCTGCCGCCGCTCGCCGTCGTCCTCGGCGTGGAGACGTTGTTCGGCCCGGGAGGGATCGTCTCCGCCGTGCTTCCGTCGACCTCCCCGCTCGGAGGGGGGTTCGATGGGATTGTCGTCACGAACGTGCTCTACAACGCCCCGATCGTTGCTCTCCTGACGGCCGTCGGCGTGGAGTCCGCGTCGCCCATCCTCGAGGAGACCGTGGCGACCCTCGGCGGCGGCCCCTGGGCCGGATTTCGGGACGCGTGGGGCCGGCCGGCCCTCGTCGGCGCGGTCGCGGGCGGCGTCCTCACCTTCCTGTTCTCCGCGCTCGCGTTCGCGGCTCCGCTCCTCCTGTGCGGCGCGAGCTGCTACACCGTCGAAGCCCGCGTCTGGTCGCTCGACCAGGTGTTCCTCAGCCCGGGCGCGGCCGCCGGGCTCGCGCTCCTCCTGGTCGCGTTCCTTGTCCTCCCAGCCGCGCTCTACCTCACGCTCGTCGGGCGGCTGCGCGCGGCCCGCCGGACCCGGGACCGGACCCCGCGCTTGGTTCCCTGGCGCCGGCCACTCGTCTGGCCGCTGCTCGTCGCGGTCGGGGTGCTCGTCGTCGGCGTGGTCGCGCTGCTCGGGGCGGTGCTCGACGCTGCGGCGCGTCCCGCGGGTCCCGGCGCTCCGGCGTTTTCGGCGTTCGTCGAGCTGTTCGGGCCGAGCGTCACCGCCCGTCTCGGGGTCTCCACCTTCGCGGCCACCGCGAACTCGGTGTTCTTCGCCGGGGTCGCCACCGCGCTCGCCCTCCTGTTCGCGGTGGGCACGGGGTTCTCCCTCGTCGGCCGGCCGAACACCGCGCGAGGTCTCCGAGCGCTCGTGTTCGCGCCCCTCGTTGTTTCCCCGGTCGTCCTGTCGTTCGCGTTGTCCCAGTTCTGGCGGCCGGTGTTCGGAGGCGGCCCGACGGTCGGCGTGCTGATCCTCCTCGCCCAGGCGACCCTCGCGATCCCGTTCGCCCTGCCGGCGGTGGAGGTCGCGCTCCGCCGCCTGCCCGCGAGCCTCCGCGAGTCGGCGGAGGCGCTGGGGGCGACGCCCTGGTCGGGGTATCTCGACGTGGAGCTCCCGCTGGTTCGCGACGGCCTGATCACCGCCGGCCTGTTCGCCTTCGCGCTCAGCTTCGGCGAGTTCACGGCGACGTACTTCCTCGCGACCCCGGCGTTCACCACCCTCCCCGTGGAGCTGTACCGTCTCGAGGGACTGCGATTACCGGGCGTCGCGGCCGCCGCGGCCGGGCTGCTCGTGCTCGTCAGTCTGGCGGCGTTCCTCGTGATCGTCCGGGGAGGGCGACGTGTCGAGTTCTGAATGCCTGACCGTCCGGGGACTGGGGGCGTCGTGGGGCCCGACGCCGGTCCTGACCGGCATCGACCTCGACGTCGGGGATTCCGAGTTCGTCGTCCTCATGGGTCCGAACGGGAGCGGCAAGACGACGCTCCTCCGCTGCCTCGTCGGACTCGAACCGACCACGGCCGGGACGGTCGCGCTCCGTGGGCGACCGCTCGCCGGCGTGCCGACGCACCGGCGCGGGATCGGCATGCTGTTCCAGGAGCCGGCGTTGTTCCCGCACCGCACCGTCTGGGAGAACGTGGCGTACGGGCTCGGCGTTCAGCGGCGCCCGCGGAGGGAGGTCGACGAGCGAGTCGAGGCGATGCTCGCGTTGCTCCGGCTGCTGCCGCTCGCCGACCGGGCGCCCGACGCGCTCAGCGGGGGGGAGCGCCAGCGGGTCGCCCTCGCGCGCACGCTCGCGCCGGAGCCGGCGGTCGTGCTGCTCGATGAACCGTTCGCCTCGGTGGACGTGGAGATCCGGCGGGGCCTGCGAACCGAGTTTCGCCGGGCGCTCGCGGCGACCGGCACCGCCGCGCTGCACGTCACGCACGACCGGGAAGAGGGGTTGCTCCTCGCCGACCGGATGGTCCTGATCTCGGGGGGACGCGTGCGTCAGAGCGGACGGCCCGAGGACGTCTACGCGAAGCCGGCGTCGGCCGACGTCGCTCGCTTCCTCGGCTACAATGTCCTCACGGACGGCGCGGTCGAGATCGCCGTTCGGCCTACCGACGTCGAGATTGTTCCCTGGTCGCCTTCCGTTCGGGGTGGCCTGGTCACCCTCTCGGGATTCGCGGGTGAGGGTGACGTGGTCGAAGTTGAGCTCGACGACGGTACGACGGTCGAGTCCCGGCCGCCGCCGGGGTCGGCCCGACCGTCCGTCGGAACGAGGGTGTCGATTCGACTTCGGAAACCGACCGTCCTCGGGGAGGACCGGCCCGACTGACGGACCCGCGCGCGGGTCGGTCTAGTCGTCGCGTCGGCGCCGGCGGTTCCGCCGGTCGTCGTCGCCGCCGTCCGAATCGGAGCGTCCGCGGCTGAACCCGCCGGGCCGGCGAGGAGGTCCTCGCGAGTATCCCCCGGAGCCACCCCGAGATTGCCAGGGAGGACGGCCGCCGGAGCGCGGGCCGGAGCCGTAGCGGCGCTCGCCGCCGCCCCCGCCCTCGGTGCGGGGTCCGAGATTGAACCGGTTCCCGCACGATTGGCACGTCCCGACCATGCCGCCCTCGGGCGAGTCGGAGAAGACGATCGGCCCGCCGCATTTGCGGCACGGGCGCGCGCGGCTCGGAGGACCGGAGTTCCAGTCCCGCCCGGAGCGGGCCGGCCGGTCGTCGGCGTCCTCGAACTGGCGGGGCCGTCGGGTCGGTCGCTCGACGACGGGGACGGGCTCTTCGGTCGGAGCCGGGCCGTCCGGAGCGTCGGACCGGACGAGCCGGAACACCGTGTCGCACTCCTCGCACGTCGCCGCGAGGACGCTGTCGTCGTCCACGGAGAGAACCAGGGTGCCGCCGCACTCGGCGCAGTTCGCCGACAACTCTTCTTCGTCGTCCTCCGACCCGTCGGCCACGTCGGTGGACGGGGCGGCGACCACGGTCGTCGTCGTCAGGTCGGCGTTCGGCGGAAGCAGCAGGAAGGCGCGGGAGCATCCGGGGCACGTGCCTGCTTCGACCTCGATGGCGCGGGGCGTGAGGTCGACGTCGGATCCACAAGAGGGGCAATGCGCAGCCATACTCGTACTCGAACGACCGAGCCGCCCTGCCTCATTACGTAACGCCCCCCTAGGCCGTGCGAGAGGTCCACACGTCGACGGACCGCGAATCCG
>DASYOF010000355.1:0-5966 GCA_036007995.1 Thermoplasmata archaeon | reverse complement strand
GGGCGCGGGGGTGGTGCGGGGGGCGCCGGCGCGGGTTGGAGGCGGGGAGCGACCTCGGGGACACGAGGGGCCGCGGCGAGGCGGGGGCGGACCGCCCGGTGGGGCGGCGGCGAGCGAGCCGACGCGGCCAAGGTCGGCCGGAATCCCGACTCCGCCCGGGGGTCCCTACGGTCCCCGTCCGGCACGGCGAAGAGGGAGAGCGCGCCACCGGCGACCGCGATGATCCCGAGCGCCAGGAACGGGCCCCAGAGCGGGAGGCGTCCGATCGTCGCGCGGGCCTCATCGACGGCGACGAAGCCGGCGATGGCGAGACATCCCCCACCGAAGAAGAAGAGAGGAAAGCTCGCCGCCAGGTTGCCGGTCTCCCCGCTGGAGTCGTCCGTCTCCCGGCGACGGGCGCGGCCCAGACCCAGCGCGCCCGGCCGGGCCGGACGATCGCCGGACGGGCCGTGGCCCTCGAACCCCGTTCGGGTCCTCGGGAGGCGGCGATGCCGGTGCGGACTACCGTCCGCTACGGAGATTCCGGCATGCATGTTTCGTCGGGGGCATCAGTACAGCGTCGTGGGGGGTATTAGTATCGGCCGTTCGGGCGTGGCCGGCCGAATTCGGGTGGATTCTCCCGCCGACGAGGAGCCAGAGCCGACGGGGTCCTGAGGCGGGAAAGCGAGGCCCGGGGGATGACGAGCCCCGCGACGCCCGCGAGGACCGGACTCACGCGCGGCGAAGCTTCCCGACGATCGGCTCCTCGACCGCGCCGGATTCTTCCAAGCGGCCCAGGAGTTCCTCGGCCCGCTGGGAGGTGACACCGGTCCGCGCCGCGGCCCGCACGACCTCGTTCAGGTCGGCGTACCCGTCCGCCGATTGTTCGGCCAGCCCATCGATGACGTCGAGGAAGGCGGACTCTTCCGCCCGCTCGGCCGCCGAAGGAGCTTTCGGCCCGGGAGCCGGGGGCGTGCGGGTCACGGTCGCCGCGGGGCTCGGGGAGGGGACGCGCGGCGGCGGCGGGGCGGCCGGTAGGGCCGGAGCGGCCGGTAGGGCCGGAGCGGCCGGTACCGGGAGAGGATCCTCGCCGGTGACGATCCGCAGGGCGCCGGAAAGCCCGCCCCGGAAGTTCGCCGGATCGACGCCGGGATACCGACGCCGGGATTCGCGGGCGGACCGGACCCACCCGACCGGGTACCCGGAAATCGGCGACTCCGTGCCCACGGCTTCGGCGCGCACGGTCTCGACCAGCCGGATCCGCTCGGCCGTCTGTTCGACGGCGTCGGCGAGGTGCTGACGGACCTCTTCCGGGCTCGCGGGACGGACGGCCTCGGCCCGAACGGACGCGTACGCCGTCCCGTCGCGGCCGCGGAATAGGTGGACCTTTCCGACGATGACCGCCGGGGTGGAGGAGGTGACTTCCCGCAACACGGCCATCGCGCGCGGCTGGAAGCCGCCGGCGGTCACGGTGATCGTCCCGGTCGGGTCGTGCAGCCGCGCGCGGAAGAACGGATTCTCGGGGTCCCGGCCGACCGGCTCGGCGGGGGACAGAACCCCGCTGACGAGGACCCGGTTCATCCGGGCGCCGAGCGGACTCAGCAGGTAGGAGGCGACGCGTTCGCCGACCCCTTTCTCCTCCTCGAGGGAGGCGTCGAACTCCTGGGCCAGCACCCGCCACGCCGGTTCCCGCCCCGTCATCCGGTCGTCCCCCCCAGTACCTTCCGGATCGCCCCCGCCCGGGCGACGAGGTCGGGTTTCGCGAGCTCGATGGACTCTGGCTGGACGGTGACGCCGAAGTCGTCGGCCGAGCCGCGCCCTCGCACGACCAGGCGCCGGCCGAACGTCGCGGCGAAGAGATGCTCCTCGAGGCGACTCGGGTCCGAGGTGGCGGCGACCTCTCGGAGGCACTCCTCGAGCGTGCGGCCCCACAGTCGCTCGGTTTCCGGCCGGCCGGCGTTGACGGTCAGCGCCCCGGTTCCATCATCGAGCACGAGCCGGGCTCGGAGGTCGGGTTCTGGAATGACGGTGCCATGGACTCGGCAGACCCCTTGGCGCACGGCCCGGCGGCACTGGGAACACCGGTAGACGAGGCCGCTCGGGGGGAGCAGGCCGACGACGACACCGTGCACCTCGAGGAGCTCGCCGCCCCCGGCGGTCTCGATATCGGCGATGGTCCGTGGAACCCCGCCGGCCAGGGTCTCGGCGTTCGGCAGCCCCTCGCCCGGCACCCGTCGGACGGTGGATCGTTCGTCGAGGACGAGCTGGGGTCGGCCCCGGAACCCGCGAGCGTACCCGCCGGAGACGTCGATCGCTTCTCCCGGCCGGAGGCGGAAGTCCGACCAGGCCGTGAACGCGATCGCGCCGCTCGAGTCGGCGACGACCCCCTCGTGGAGGAGCCGGCGCTCCTCGCCGACGCTGACGGTCTTCGGGGCGACCCGGAGGACGCGCCCGACCACCCGGATCCCGTCGTCGCCGGCGCGGAGCTCCGCGAGGGGCCGGACCGGGATCGATTCCGGAGGGACGTTCGGAAGTTCCGCTTCCCCGGCCGGGCCGACCCGGCTCTTCCAGTTGAACGAGACCTCGATCCGACCTTGCCACTCCCGCACCTGCACGTTGACGGCGCGAAGGATCTCCCCCTTCTCGATCGGCTCGCTCGGCGGGTCCCACCAGGTGAAGCGGACCGACGCGGTTCCGTCCGAGAGCAAACCGGAGAGGACCGGCCGGCGTCCCCCGTCCGATTTCCGGGTGATCTCCCGTCGCTGGGCGGTGACCACGCGGGCGACGATCGACACCGGGTCGCTCGTGGCGCGGAGGTCCCGGAGCCGAACCTCCGGCGGTGCGCCGGTTTCGGTGGTGGGAGAGATCGCCATGGCGAGTACGCGGAAGCCCCACGACGGTCGAGGACGTTTAAGAAGCCGGGGGCGGGGCCGAACGGAGGCGCGCCGAGGGCGCGCGGCCGACACAAGCTATTTCCCCGCGCGCGCTCCCGTTCTCGTCGTGGCCGAGCGGTTCCAGACCCGCGTCGACCGGATCCTCCGCGGTCGCAACTCCCTCCTGTGCGTCGGGCTTGACCCGGACCCGGCGACGTTCCCCGCCCCGGTCAAGCGGATGGCCCTATCCCGTCGGCTGCCGATGTTCCTCGACGGGATCGTCGCCGCGACCCGGCCCTACGCAGCGGCGTACAAGATGCAGCTCGGCGCCTACCTCGCGTTCGGCCCCGCCGGCTTCGTTCAGATGGAGCGGGTCGTCCGCAAGATCGGCCCGAACCACCTCCGGATCCTCGACCTCAAGGCGAACGACATCCCGAACACGATGCGCCTCATTCGGGACGGGGCGTTCGGCGAGTTCGGCTTCGACGCGCTCACCGTGACCCCGTGGCTCGGCTGGGAGACGTTGGAGCCGTTCCAGGAGAACCCGTCGAAAGGCGTGTTCGTCGTCGCCCATTCGTCGAACAACGGGGCGCCCGACTTCCAGGAGATCCCGACGCCGCGCGGCCCGCTCTGGCTGGCGGTCGTCGGCGAGGTCGCCCGACTCTCCGCGCTCCACGGCAACGCCGGGGCGGTCGTCGGGGCAACCTACATCGACGCGATCCGGGCCGCCCGCGCCCAGCTCGGCAACGAAGTCCCGATCCTCGTGCCGGGCGTGGGGGCCCAGGGGGGCCAGCTCTCCGCCACGGTCCGGGAAGGGGTCGACGGGAACGGCCGGGGACTGCTGATCAACTCCTCCCGCGGCATCATCTTCGCCTCGAACGGCAAGGACTGGAAGAAGGCCGCCGGCGCGGAGGCCAAGCGGTTGATGGAGCAGATCAACCAGCTGCGGGCAGGTCTCGGTACACGCGCATGAGCTCGTCGACGACCGTCGAGAGCCCGTAACGTTCCTCCGCCCGCTTCCGGGCCGCGATCGCCATCGACGCTCGGAGCCCGGGGTCGTCGAGGAGCGTCCGCAGCTTCTCGACGAGGTCGTGCTGGATCATCGGCTCGACGAGGAGCCCTTCCTTCCCCGGCTCGATCACCTCGCGCACGCCGGGCATGTCCGCGATGACCACGGGAAGACCGGCCGCCAGCGCCTCGGCCACGACGAGCCCGAACCCCTCGAGCCGGTTCTGGGAGGGGAAGACGAACAGGTCGGCCGCCCGCAGGTACTGGGGGAGCTCGGCGTCGGAGACGTCGGGGCAGAACCGGATCCGCTCGTCCACGCCGAGCCGACGGGCGAGGGCGTGCAGCTCGGGGAGCCGGGGTCCCCGCCCGACGACGAGCAGGCGCACGTCCTTCGGCAGCTCGGGGAGCGACCGCACGACCACGTCGACGCCTTTGTGCGGCACGAGCCGCCCCGTGAACGCGATCACCCGCGCCCCGTCGAACCCGAGCCGGGTCCGGACGGCGCTCCCGTCGACGTCCGGCCGGAACCGGTCGAGGTCGACGGCCGACGGGATCACCGCCAGCTCCCGTCCGCGGAGCGGACGCGAGGTGAGACCGTAGCTCCGCGTGTGAACGATGATCCGCGAGACCCGGTCCAACGTCTGCGGGAGCAGGATTCTCTCGTACATTCGGGTAAGGAGGCGCCCGGCGGGGCCGCTGAGGTAGAGGTCGCAGTGGTAGGTCAGGCACCGCGGGACCGAGCGCCGGGCGAGCGCGCGCGTCGCGAAGTACGAGGTGAGCGGCGGCGGGTAGTGCAGGTGGATCACGTCCGCGTCGAGGGACCGAAGCGCCGCGCCGACGCCGGTGTCGAGCGGGGTCTGGAGGACGACGGCCCGGGTTCGGTCCCGGACAATTCGCACCCCGTCGAGCGTCTCCTCCTCGGGAAGCGAGCGGTCGTAGCGGGATGTGACAACGGTGACGTCGTGGCCCCGGCGGACGAGTTCGCCGGAGATCGCGCGGACGTGCGACTCGACGCCGCCCGCGTGCGGCGCGTAGTACGGGGAGACCTGGACGATCCGCACGGGGACCCTACGAGCGCCCTCGACCGGGGCGCGCCTCGATCACGCGGTCGACTCCGAGCGCCGACCCGCCGGCACGGACTCCCGGTGCTGGAGGAGCTCCTGGGCCGGGACCTGCGCGAGGTCGATCCCCCGCATCGGCTCCCCCAAGCCCGCGCTCACCCGCGCGAGCAGCGCGAAGTCGTCCGGGTGGGTGGACGCCTCAACGATCGCCCGGGCGGTCTTCAGCGGGTGCTCCGCCTTGAAGATCCCGCTGCCGACGAAGACGCCGTCAACGCCGAGTAGGCGGCACAGCGCCGCGTCCGCGGGGGTCGCGATGCCGCCCGCCGCGAAGTTCACGACGGGGAGACGTCCGAGCTGCTTGACCTCCTTCGCGAGCGACTCCGGGACCCGCTCTTTCTTGGCGAACTCCGCGAGCTGCGGCTTGGTCGCGGTCTTGAGGAACTCGACCTCGTCGTTGATCTGGCGGATGTGCCGGACCGCCTCGACGACGTTGCCGGTGCCGGCCTCGCCCTTCGAGCGGATCATGGCGGCGCCCTCGTCGATCCGGCGCAGGGCCTCGCCAAGAGTGCGGGCGCCGCAGACGAATGGGACGGTGAACTTCTTCTTCGCGACGTGGTGGAACGGGTCGGCGGGCGTCAGGACCTCGGACTCGTCGACCATGTCGACGCCGAGCGCCTCGAGGATGCGCGCCTCGGCGAAATGCCCGATCCGGCACTTGGCCATCACCGGGATCGACACCCGCTCCGTGATCTCGCGGATCTTCACCGGGTCGGCCATCCGGGCGACGCCGCCGATGGCCCGGATGTCGGCCGGGACCCGCTCGAGGGCCATCACGGCGACCGCGCCGGCCTCCTCGGCGATCGAGGCTTGGTCGGCGGTGGTGACATCCATGATGACGCCGCCCTGCTGCATTCGGGCGAATCCGCGCTTGACGAGCTCGGTGCCGAAGCGCAAGCCCTCGATGCCCTCCACCATGGCGGCCGGCCGAGGAGCCAGAACGGTATAAGACGAGGGGGCCGCCTCGCCGGCGCCGAAGCGACCGTCG
>DASYOF010000354.1:0-8229 GCA_036007995.1 Thermoplasmata archaeon | reverse complement strand
CGACGTCGCCGAGGAGCTCGGGATGACGCCGACCCGGCTGAAGGGGCTCGTCAAGCGCTCGGACAAGCTCGAGTACCGCGGCCACCGGATCGAGCGGTTCCATGCCGCGCCCCCGACGTAGGGGCGCTCCCGCCGTCTCGGTGCTCCGGGTCGGCCACCGGGCGGGGCGCGACCCGCGCCTCACGACGCACGTCGCCCTGACCGCGCGGGCGCTCGGCGCCGACCGGCTCTATCTGCACCCACCCGACCCCGACCTCGCCGAACGCGTCGACCGGGTCCGTCGCCAGTGGGGCGGGTCGTTCTCGGTCGAGGGCGTCGACGATTGGAAATCGCTCCTCCGCGGGTTCGACGGCGCGGTGGTGCACCTCACGATGTACGGTCAGCCCCTCGAGCGGGTGCTTCCGAGGATCCGGTCGAAGGATTCGGTGCTCCTCGTCGTCGGAGGGGCCAAGGTTCCGCCGCAGCTCTACGGACTCTCCACCTTCAACGTGGCCGTCGGCCACCAGCCGCACAGCGAGGTCGCCGCCCTCGCGGTCACCCTCGCCGAGCTCCTCGGCGTCCCGGGACCAGGCGCGTGGCCCGGGGCGACCCACGCGATCGTCCCGAAGGCCCGCGGCAAGGCCGTTCGTAGGATACCCGGGGCGAGCGCGTGAGCGACGAGCCGATCCCGGCCGTTGGCCTTCCGCTCGCGGCGCGCGCCCCCGGCAAATGCATCCTCTTCGGCGAGCATGCGGTCGTCCACGGCCGCCCGGAGCTCGTGCTCGCGATCGACCTCCCCGTCCAGGTCGGGATCCGAGAGAGGTCGCCCGGTCGATTGAACGGCGACCCGAACGGCGCGACGACGAACCCGTACTACCGGGCCGCGCTCGAACAGTTCTGGACCGACGGCCCGTCCCTCGAGGTGCGGGTCAATTCCCGGGTGCCCCGCGCCGCCGGCCTCGGCTCGAGCGCCGCGTTCTCGGCCGCGCTCGCTGCGGGGCTGTCCGCGGCCCGCGGGGGAACGTCGCGCCGCGAGCTCGCCGAACGCGCCTTCTGGATCGAACGGACGGCGCAGGGGGTCGGAAGCCCGGGCGACACCGCGGCGGCGGTCGGCGGTGGCTACCTTTCCTTGAACGCACCGGGGGGGGCCGAGGTGTTCCAATTCTCCGACGGCGATCGCTCGTGGACCGCGCGCCGGGTGCCGGATCCGTCGTGGTCGTGGGTGGTCGCGTACTCCGGACTTCCGCGAAGCACCGCCGACGCCGTGCGCGCCGTGGGTCGCCGACTGGCCGAGCCGGACGGACCGGCGCTCCTCGACGCGTTCCAACACGTCGCGGAGGCGGGGATCGCCGGGGTCCGAGCCGAGGACCGGACCGCCGTCGGGCGATGCCTCGACGAGAACCACGAGCTCCTCACGAAGGTCGGCGTTTCGCATCCCCGCCTCGAATCGCTCCTCGAGGCCGCCCGCCCGGCGATCGTCGGGGGAAAGCTCACCGGGGCCGGCGCCGGTGGCTCGATCGTCGTCCTCCCCCAACCGGGCCGAGAGCTCGACGCGGCCCGCCGGATCGCGCGCGCCGGCGGCTTGCCGTTCGTCGTGCGGCCCGAGCCGCGGGGCGCCTCCCTCGTCGAAGCGGCGGCCGAGACCCCGGTCGATCCCGAGGCGTGAACGCCGGCGCCGGCCAAAGGGCGTCCGTCTAGCGTCGGGTCACGACGCGAACGACCGCGCCCGCCTCGAGCGGGTGGTCGGCCGCCAGCGCTCGGTGAGTGCGGGCGTCGACGGCTTTCAGGAAGTTCTCCCCGAGGTCGGTGTGGATCCGGTACGCGAACGCGCGGACCGCCGTGCCGGCGGGCACGAGGAAGGCGTCGGGGAGGACCCGGCCCTTCGAGTCCGTCCACTTCTGCTCGTCCTCCACCGGGAACACCACGATCTGGTGGAGGCCGTCGAATACGAGGCGCTCCAGAGCGCTCTGGACCCCGGTCGAGCCCCAGGTCCGCAGGATCCCGCGGATCTCGTCGAGCGCCCGCTTCTGACCGGCGTTGAGCCGCTCGGCGTCGGTGACCTCGAACGTGGCCGCGCCCGGCGCGTACTGGACGAGGCCCGCCCGCTGCGCCCGTCGTAGCGTGAGTTCGGCCTCCGCGGACGTCGGCGTGGACGGGACCGGGGCGATCCGGTCGGCCAACGCCGCGAGCGCCGCGGGGGTCGTCCGGTCGGCCTTGTTCCACGCGACCCACCGCGGCTTCGAGGCCGTGAGGAGCGCCTTCGCGAGCGCGCGCCGCTCGGCGTCGGTCCACCGCGCGGGGTGCGCCCGATCGACCGGGGTCTCCCGCAAAGCGGCCGCGATGTGCCCCGGCGAGATCGCGAGCCCGGTCAAGCGGGACTGCAGCAGCTCCTCGACCGGCCCGCCGACGAGCTCGATCGATTTCGAGAGCCGAACGAAGTCGCGCGAGAGGATGGCCGTCACCCAGTCGACCATTTCGTCGTCCAGCCACTGGACCTCCTCGGCCGGGTCGAACGACCCCGGTGACGCGGGCACGCCGTCCGGGGCCGTCGCACCGGCCCCATCGACGACCTGCAAGAACCCGGACGCTCCACGCAGCTCATCGAGGAACTCGCGACCGAGGCCCTTCCCTTCGTGCGCGCCGGGCACGAGCCCGGGGACGTCGATGAGGTTGATCGGGACCCAGCGGACTCCTTCGACGCACTTCGAGTTGCCGGGATTGCAGGGCACCCCGCGCTCCGCGTGGGGACAGGGGGCGCGGACCGCCGCGACCCCACGGTTCGGCTTGAGGGTCGTGAACGGGTACGGCGCGACGGGGACGTCGAGCAAGGTGAGCGCATTGAACGTCGTCGACTTGCCGACGTTCGCCTTTCCGACGACCCCGACCTCCATGGGAATCCTCCGGACCTACACCGCGTAGTCGGGGGAGATCTCGGCGAACCCTGCCGTGCGGTTGACGACGAGGGCGACGGCGAACAGCAGGTCGCTGAGCCGATTCGCCCACTGCAGCAGCTCCTCGCGCTGGGGCGCCTCCTCGTGGAGTTCCCAGAGCGCCCTCTCGGCCCGACGGGCGACGGTGCGCGCGACGTGGATCGCCGCCCCGGCGGGCGTCCCCCTCGGCAAAACGAAAGCGTGAACCGGCTCGATCGACCCGGCGTACCGGTCGATCGCCGCCTCGAGCTCGGTGACGTGCCGAGCCCCGATCCGGTGGGCCGGCGGTTTCGCCGTCGGCGGGGTCGCGAGCTCGCTCATCGCGACGTACAGTTGGTGCTGCAGCCGGAGGAGAAGGGCCCGGACGTCGGTCTCGCCGGCGGGGAGCGCCGCCTCGGCCGCGCCCAGGAACGAGCCGAGCTCGTCGAAGGTGCCGAAGGCGGCGATGCGGGGGGAGGTCTTCTCTACGCGGCCACCGCCGCTGAGACCGGTCTCGCCGCGGTCGCCGGTACGGGTGTAGAGCCGCGTACGGTTCGAGCCTCCGGTCGCCAGGGGAGCGCGTCGATCGGCGAGCTCAGCCCGTGGACGGGGCAGAATGAGATGTGGAGCACCTCATTATGCTTGGCGTCCTGACGGCACAGTCGGCAAATGAACCCGCTCCGTTGGCTCCAGGCAATCCCTAGTGTCTCCATGCAACCACGTGCTACCCGCGCGAACTAGCGGTCGAGCAACCCCCGTCCTTTCCGGTCCAGCTGGGTTCGGTCGCGCCGTCGGTCGGCCCCCTCGCGCGCCGCTTGGCGCAGCTTCGGGATCCGGTCGGCGTGCAGTCGCGTGAACTCGCTGAGCCCCAGGGTCAGGAGCAGGGACACCGCCCCGTCGAGATCCAGGACCCAGCCGTCCTCGACGACCTCCTCCAGCTTCGCGAGTAGCGCGACCGGGATCTCGGACGCTCCGGCGCCGACCTTCTCCGAGTCGCGCACGAGGGCGCGCACCGCCTCGGACCGGGTCGCCGAACCTGAGCGACTTCGAAACCGGTCGAGCTGCTCGACCTCCTCGGCCGTCAGTCGGACGCCAAGGAAGTGGTCGGAGCGGGGCAGCTCTCGGGCCGTTCGCACGGCGTTTAACAGAATTTAACGACTATATCTGTCTTCTGTCGTTTTTGTAAAACAGGCGGGGGCAAGGCGTCTCCGAACCTTCCAACGTTAACCCTCGAAAAGCATGGGGCGGCCGCGAGGCCATCCGCCCGTCGACCAAGCGTTCGCCAGATCGCCGAACGAATAGTGTCCCCCCCGCCCCGAGCGCCGCGATGAAGCCCCTCGTTCTTGCCGCCTACGACTCGTGGCTCCAGTTTCGAGACGGGAAACTCGTCCTCTTCGACCAAATCACGAAGGAGCGGACGGAGTGGGAGCCTGCGGACTATCCGTACGACAAGGTGGTTTGCGACCCCCTCGGGGGAGTCGTGACGTTCCCCGCGGTTCGCTGGCCGGCCGAGCGAGGAGCCATCCTTTCTCTCCCCAACTTCAACGGCAGACCGATTCTGACCGCCGTACCTGACCAACCTAGCAACGGTCGGGAACGAATTGCCCAGCTCTCCGCCCATATCGACCCCGAAAATCGGCTCGAAATTGTGAAGGCGATCGTCACCGCCAAGATCGGGCGCGCCGTACCCGAGCAAATTCGGTCGCTGAGCCACTTGCTGATGTGGGAGGCGTGGCAATCGGAAGAGTCTTGGCGGGGGCTCGGAATCGTCCGCGACTATCCCCACGGGCGCGATGCGAAAAGTCTAGCGAACATCGACTCCCTCGGGCTGCTCGAATCCGCCGCCCGTCAAGCCGTCCTAACTCCACGTCGAGGTGAACGTGCTTCCGGACCAGTGCGATCCGACCCAGATACCGGAAGTGGAGCAGCCGCTCGTCAGCAGGGTGGTCGAGCTCACGCCGCACGGCCCGTCCAGCTTCTGGGTCATCTGGGAGAACAGGTCGTCGTGGACACCCAGGAACTCCGGGATGCCCGGCGGGGCGTAGAACGCAAACGTCCGCTGACTGCTCGTGATCCCGTAGCCGTTCCAGTGTGGATTGTAGGTCGAGGCGAGCAGCTGAGGGCCGGAGTAGACTTGCGGGGTGCCGCCGAGCCGCGCCCAGCTGGTCTGGAGGGACGGATCGGGAGTGTACCAGAGACTGAAGTAATCCCCGAAACCGCCGTTGGCGAGCACCGTGACGTTCACGGTGCAGCCCGAGAGGCAGTTCAGCTCGAAGACCCGATTCGCCCAACCGTGGCTCGGCAGATAGGCCCCGCCGGCGGTTACGGCGTTCATCTTGCAACCCCAGAGGACCGCGGTCGAATGATGCCCCCCGCCCGTGACATTCACCGTCGTGGCACATGTCGGACCACCGACGATGGCCGGACTCACTCCGGCATCTGCCGCCCGTCCCGGAGACGCAGGGGCGTTCGGGATCGTGGCGCCCCCGACCATCAGCCCTACCAAAGCTACGGAAAGGAGGCCGAGCGCGATTCGCGATGCCACTGTCACTCCCAATTTCGCCCCTCGTTGCGGCCCTCCGGAATGAAGGCCGACGGAGTCACCGTGTTCCGCCAAATGAACCTCACGGTCCCCGGCCCCGGCGCGGTTGGCCCGTGGGCTCGCCGACCCCCGATTCTTCTTCCGCTGGCCGCCTTGGTCCGTGGGACCGATCGGAACTGGCCAGCCGCGAGGGGCCAAGTCGCGCCCCGCTGGGGAGGCGACCGCGACCCTCCGTGGTGGGATTAGGCCTCAGGTGGACTCCGGGGGGAGATGCCCGCGTCGATACGGGCTCCTCCCGGACGGGAGCCCTTCCCGGCAAGCCCGCTTCGGAAGATTCGGAGACGCCTTGGCCCCTGTTGTAAAACACGTCGGCACCCCGTCCCCAACCCTCGTGAGGCCGTGTGGGTCGATCTGTACGTGGGGAGGGAGCGTTACCCCCACGCCGCAACGTGACTCAGGTCGACCTCCCGGGCATCGTCCGGAAGGCGCAGGGGAACCGGTACGCCGTCCTTGAGACGCGCCGGGACGGGGTCCGACCAGAGATTCGTGTATAGACCCGGAGGTCCGGGTATCGTCGACTCCGTCGTCACGCGGGACGACCTGACGCTGCTCTCGACGATCTCCCGGGTGTTCTGGGTGCAGGCCGTTCCGGAGGTTAGCGAGGAGGGAGTACGTGCTCCGAATTCGCGCTCAGTTGGGCCACGGGTCCCGAGCGTGTAACCGAGGAGCTGCGACCGCCCGGGAGGAAGGACCCCCTCCTCCCGAAGTTCGTTGCCGGGGCCCGCGCGTCGTGGCCATCGTCCCCTGGGTCAGGCACGACGAGAGCCGAGGCGAACTAGCGCCGCGCCCGCGAGCCCCCCGCCGGCGAGGCCGACTCCGAGAGCGGCCGTGAATGGGACCCAGAGCTGCGGGTCTGCTCCGAGCCAGGACGTGGCGGGCGCTACCGGAACGGCGAAATCGATCGAAACGGTGACGGATTTCCCGACGACGACGACGGTTCCGTTGCTCGGCCTTGCCACCCAGCCGTTCGGGGCGCTGACGGCGAATGGGTGGCTTCCGTTCGGAAGCTGCAACGAGAATCCGGAGACCCCCGCGCGCTCCTGTTGACCGTCCACGACGGCGGACCACGTCAAGTTCGAGGGCAGCCCGCTCCCCACGAACGTCACGTCCGACTTCTCGGCCGGGGGAGCGAAGGTTACCTCGGCGAGGCCGCTCGCGCCCGCGCCCACGACGATTGAGCCCGCGTCGGGCGTTGCGGTCCATCCCGGGTTCGTGTTCACACTGAAGCCGTACGTTCCCGGGGGAAGGCCCTCGGTGAGATTGGCCGCCGTGCCGTAGAGGAGGCTCCCGTTGACGAGCGCCGACCAGTTCGTTCCCTGCGCGAGGCCCGTTTCGTGCAAGGTGAGCCGATAGAAGGCAAAAGAAATCGGTTGCTGGACGGTCTGCCCTTCCACACTCACGTTGCCTTGGTCCGGGATCGCCGTCCAACCGGTCGGCGGGCGGACAAAAAACGAGTACGTTCCGTTGGGCTCGAGGGTCGACAGATTGGAGAGGGCCGAGGTCACGATCCTTCCCTGCAAATTCACGCTCCAGACCGACGGGGACGGAAGGCCGGTCGCGACGAAGGAGACCGGGAACGTCGGAATCGCGACGAAGGTGAGGTGCACCGTGGCGGGACCGCCTGAGACCGTGAGGTTCCCGCCGGGCGGGAGCGCTCGCCAGAGCGTCGGAGGGGAGACCGAGTACGCGGACGTTCCGTTGGGCAGGTTGAGCTCGGCCGTGGCGTTGGTGGAGGCGGCGATCTGACCGGCGACCATGACGCTCCAGGGGATCCCGTCCGGGAGGCCGGATTGGACGAAGGTTACGGGATAGAGCACTCGAGTGAAGGCGATGTCGATGGTCAAGAGCGACGTGTTGACGATGATGCTTCCGCCGGTCGGGGTCTCGGAGTAGCCCGGAACGGCATCGACCGAGTAGGGATAGTAGCCCGGGGCCAGGTAGATGTCGACCTCTTGCGTGGCGCTCGTGTAGTCCGTGCCATAGATCGATACGCCCCACTGAATTCCCGAATCAAGACCCGTCGCCAGCCAAGTTTCTTCGTAAGCGGTGTTGTCGAGATTGACCCGGAGCGGGCCATCCGATGTGGCGGTGCTGCCGGCAGAGTCGGTCACGTTGACTTCGACGGTGTAATTTCCGGTCGCGTTGGGACGGCACGAGAATTCGGAAAGGTTCTCCGTCGCGCACCCGACGGGCAGTCCGCTGTAGCGGAACTGGTACGGGGGTTGACCGCCTGTGACGTGCGTCTCGATCAGGAACCGGTGATCCACCGCCGCCGGGTTCGGCTCGAACGTCGGTCCACGGACGCTGAGCGCGGCCGCCGGCCGCGAATCGGCTTGCTTCGATTCATGAGGTATTGCGGTTCCGGGGCTTCGGAACAAATCCGGATTTGGCGGTACGGCCGGGGGCGGCAAATGCGCCACAGGGGGTCGGTTCGACGAAATCGGCGCGACGAACACGACGAAGTTCGCCGTGAGTACCGTCAGCAGTGCGACCGCGATCAGGAGTCCCCGGCCGATGCCGCGGCCGGACCGGCCCGAACGGCGCCTCACGGTGGTGCGGACCGGGCGCGGATGACTATAAACCTCCCGGCGAGGACCGTAAGTGTCGCTGGACCTGAGGATGGGTCGGCCTGCCAAAGCTCCCGGGCTGCACTACGGGCTGGTCCGGATCGGCACTTCACAAATCGCGAGGTTCGGCGACGCCCTGCCACCGTTTGCAAAACACCCGGCGGCCGGGCGC
>DASYOF010000353.1:0-7085 GCA_036007995.1 Thermoplasmata archaeon | reverse complement strand
AGAGATCCTCCGCGATCGCCCACCGCTGCTGGGTCATCTGGACGATGTCCCGGTAGAGCTGGCGACGTTCGGACGCCCGGAAGGTGACGTCGAACCGATAGTGCCCGAACCGCCCTTCGAGCTCGGCGGCGAGCTCCGGAGGGTACGTCCAGTCCGTGGCCCCGGCCGGGGTGAGGAAATCGGAGATCGACAGGCCGTTCACGGGGAGGGGCGGGTAGCCGAGGGGCATCCCGATCGTGCACACCCGTCGTCCGGCCGCGGAGAACTGTTCCCAGACGGACGGCACCGGCAGTTTCGAGGTCGGGCCGTAGGTTTCGGTGTACGAGAACTGCTTGCGGTGCCGGAACCCGTACAGCCCGAGAGTGCCGGGGTCGACGCCGGTCAACATCACGGGCCACGACGGGATCGAGATCGGCGGGTCGGTACTCCGAAGGACCGAGTGGACGCCGTGGGCGAGGAGCTTCTGGACGTTCGGCATCTTCGGGAGGCAGATCCCGAAGAGATGCTCCGGCGTCGCCGAGTCGAGCCCGATGACGATGAGCGGTGGGCGCCGTCCCCGGCCCGGCGTCGTCACGGTGGTTCGAGCGTCTCCTTCCCGCCCGCGACCCCCGGCATCCGCCCTAGAGGAGCTCGGGGATCGGCGTCCCCTGGACGTTGGCGGCGGGCTCGAGGCCCATCCGCTTCAGGATCGTCGGTCCGATATCGATGCCGACCTTCGTGGGGAGATGGGTGGCGGCGGTCGCGCCGGGAAGTCGGACGGCGATGACGCCGTCGAACGAGTGCACGGAGTCGTCCGGCCCGGTGTCGTTCTCCTCGAGGAAGAGGCCGCCGTAGCCGATGGTGCCCGCCGAGCGCCACCGGAGGTCCCCGAAGTAGATCATCACGTCCGGCGCGTCGCCGCGGACCTGGCGGTACGTCTCGCTCGGGATCTTGACGTCGGGCTTCAACGGCTGGCCGTCCGGCCGTCGAACTTCGGCGAGCTCCCGGCCGATCTTCTGGATCATCGCGGGGACGTCGGCGGCCGGTAGGACCCCCTCGGGCTCCCGGCCCTTGACGTTGAAGAAGATCCGCGCATAGTAGCCGCCGGCGCCCCAGGCGACGGTCTTCGACCAGTCGATGGGGTACTTCTCGATCGGCGTGCCGCGCTTCTCCGGCGGGGTCTTCAGCGTCAGGTACCCCTGTTCGATCAGCCACTCGTTGATGCAGAAGCAGCCGTCCATCCCCTGGCTGCCGTGGTCGGACAGGACCATCACCGTCACGTCGTCCGGGACGATCTCGAGGAACTTCCCGATCTCCTCGTCGAGGAGCCGGTAGTAGTCGGTCACGAGCTTCGTGAACTGCGGGTGGTGCTCGTAGCGCGGGTGCTTCTCGTCGAAGTACTTCCAGAACGTGTGGTGCACGCGGTCCGGGCCGATCTCGTGCAGGGCGAAGAAGTCCCACTTCTCTTTCTTCCAGAAGTGCCGGGCGACCGCCCACCGCTTCCGCGTCATGTCGAACAGCTCGGCGCCGATCCGGTCCCGGTCGTCGGCGCGGAACGTGACATCGAACTTGTAGCCGTCCGCGACCGCGAGGATCTCCGGCGCGAGCGCCGCGGGCGAGACCCAATCCTTCGCCTTGTCCGGGGTCAGGAAGTCGCCGATGTAGAGACCGTTGATCTTCGGGGGCGGGTATCCGGGGGGCATGCCGATGACCGCGCACCGCTTCCCAGCGCGGGTGAGGACCTCCCACACCGGCGGATGCGGGAGCATCTGGGGGCTCGGGGAGTACGTGTCCCAGTACGTCCGGGGGCGGCGGTGCCGGAAACCGTAGATCCCGAGGGTACCGGGGTCCATGCCCGTGAACATCACGGCCCACGACGGCACGGTGATCGGGGGATGGCACGCGGTCAGCGTGCCCCATTGGCACCGCTCCAACAGCCGGTTCAGGTTCGGCATCACCGGTCGGAATCGGTCGAACAGAAGTTCGGGGGGAACGGAGTCGAGACCGAGGATGAGCACACGTTCGGACGACGGCGGCATTGGTGCGCCGCCGGGGGGCCTGTAGATAAAAGGTTCACTCGTAGAAGATCGGGCCTGTCGCAGTTCCCGGGGTCCTCCGGAGAAACCGGCTAGTGCGTATGCGTGTGTCTCACACAGTCATGCGAATTCGGAACCGGGAAAAAGGCCTTAAGAGGGGAACCTCACTCGCTCGCCCTACTCACACAATCCCCACCGAGCGCTCCCGGGTCCCCTCACGGGGAACATGAACGCCCGAACGGAACCGAGGACATCACGATGACCGAACCGAACTCCCCCCCCGCGACCTCGACGACCCCCGTCCCGGTCGCCATCTTGCTGCCGACCCTGAACGAGGAGGAGGGACTCGCTCGAACCCTCGAGGACATCCCGCTCGAGCATCTGGTCGCCGCGGGATTCGCGCCGACGTTCCTCGTGATCGACGGCCACTCGACCGACCGCACGCTCGAAGTGGCTCGGCAGTTCGACGCGACCGTGATCATGCAGACGTCGAAGGGGAAGGGCGGCGCCACCCGGGAGGGCCTCGAGTGGGCCCGGACCCATGGGATGCGGTACGCGGTCCTCATCGACGCGGACTACACGTACCCCGGCACCGGGATCGCCTCGGTCCTCTCGCTGCTCGAAGCCGGGTCCGACCTCGTCATCGGGGTCCGCCGGCCCGAATTCAATCCGCTCGGGGTGGTCCGGGCCGCCGTCCACCGGCTCGGGGACGGGCTGTTGAACTACCTGGCCGCGCAACTGAGCCACTCGCCGATCCTCGACATCTGCAGCGGTCTCTGGGGGATTCGCACCGACCTCGTCCCGGGACTCGAGCTCGAGTCGACCGGATTCGAGATCGAGTCCGAAGTGTTCCTCAAGTCGTTCCGCTCCGGGCTGCGCGTCTCCCAGATCCCGATCTCCTACCGGAACCGGGTGGGCGAAGCGAAGCTCCGCGCCGTCCAGGACGGAGCCCGCATCTGCCTCGCGATCGTCCGGCATTCGGGTGCCGCGCGGATCCGGCCCGACCCGCTGCGCCCGCGCTCCCCGACGACGTTCCAGGAGCCGCTGCGCGACCTCCAGGCGATCTGCCTCGCCACCGATGCCCACGACCTCGTCGTCTTCAGCCCGGTCGCGCGCCTCTCCGAAGCGAACAGTCTGGCGACCCGTCTGCGCGCCGGCAAGATCGGGTCCAAGGTCACGGTCATTCCGTACGACCCCCTGAAGCAATCGGTCGTGGGACCGCCCAGCCCGCTCCCGCTCGACGCCGCGGTTAGCCGCGACGGCCGAGTACCAATCGTCGTGTCACTGCCCTCGCAGGAACCCGGCTCCGGTCCGATGTCGGTCGCCGTCGTCGGTCTTCCGAACACCCGGCGTCTCGTGTACGTCCCGCTCGGGGAAGACCCGTTCGCGCTGCCGTCCCGGATCGACCACTCCGGCGGCTACCGCCTCGAGCCCGGCGTCGGAGCGCGGTTCCGTTCCCTCGCGATCCTGACCGCATCGTTCCACCCGTCCGTTGGCGGCAAGGAGCTCGCGCTGCTCACCGCGAACGCCGACTCGCTCAAGGTGTACCGGCAAGTCGATGAGACCCAGCGGGCTACCTCGCTCGCGCCGATGGACAGTTCGGCGTAACGCCTCGGCCTCTCGCCCGGCCCGGTCGGGCCCACCGGCCACCACCGAGATGAGACGGAGCGGAGTCCCGCCGTAACGTTATTAGACGTCCCGCTACCCGAGGACCCCATGTCCGACTCCCCCGTGCCGCGGCTCTTCGGGACGGATGGGATCCGGCGGGTCGTCAACGCCGAGTTCTCCCCCGTGTTCATTGCGGAGGTTGCGGCCGCGACGGCGGAGTACCTCGACGGCGAGGGCCCGGTGCTCATCGCCCAGGACTATCGAACCACGACCCCCGGAATCGCGCGCATCCTCGCCGGGGTCCTCTCGATGGACGGGATCGAGGTCGTCGAGCTCGGGCCGATGCCGACGCCGTGCCTGCAGTACAACGTTCGGGTGCTGAAGGCCCGTCTCGGACTGATGGTCACCGCCTCGCACAATCCGACCGATTTCAACGGCATCAAATTCTCCGGCCCCGGCGGCCTCGAGATCACGCCGGAAGAGGAGCACGTCATCGAGCGAAACGTGCACCTTCGGCGGCACGCCGTGCCGAGCTGGGACCGGGCGGCGCCGATCCGGACCGACACGAACGGCGTCACCCGCTACCTCGAGTCGGTGGTGGCCCAGGTCGACCGCGAACGGATCGCCAAGCGGCAGCTCCGAGTCGTCCTCGATTGCGGGAACGGCACGAGCGCCGCCACGAGCCCGCTCCTCCTGCGATCGCTCGGCTGCCGGCTCACCACGCTCAACGCGAATCCCGATGGGCACTTCCCGGGCCATCCGTCGGAGCCGACGGAGGCCAACCTTGCCGACCTTCGGAAGACGGTCGTCGCCGTCGGCGCGGACCTCGGCATCGCCCACGATGGAGATTCCGACCGGATCGCGTTCGTCGACGAGACGGGCCGGTATATTCCCGGGGAAGAGGCGCTCGGGCTGTTCGCCCGGGAGATGCTCCGCCGCGCCGGGGGCGGCACGATCGTCACGAGCGTCACCTCGACCCGTTGCGTCGAGGAGGCGGTCCGGGTGGCCGGCGGGAAGCTCGTGATCACGCGCTCCGGTTCGCTGCCGGTCGCGCGCGGCATCCTCGAGGAGAACGCCGTGTTCGGCGGCGAGGAGAACGGCGGGTTCTATTGGCCGAAGCACCAGGACGCCCGGGACGGCCCGGCGAGCTCCGCGATGATGCTCGACCTGATCGCCGAGACGGGCCGGTCGCTGGCGAACCTATTGTCCGACCTCCCCAAATTCCACGTGGTCAAACGGAACGTCCCGCTCCCGGCGCCGGTGAAGACCGCGGTGCTCGAACGCGTGCGGGCTACGCTCGGCGCCGACGCCGAACGGCTCCTGACGATCGACGGCGTGAAGGCGTTCTACCCCGATGGCTGGATCCTCGTCCGCCCGTCGGGCACCGAGCCCGTGTGCCGCGTCTACGCGGAGAGCCGCGATGCGGGGCGCGCGAAGGAGATGTGCGAACGCGCCGTCACCCTCGTCGCGACGCTGGTCCACGAGCTCGCCGCCACGGCAGGCCCGAGGTAGGCCCTGCCCGAGCTGGAGGCCGGCCCCGTGCCGGTTCGCGCGCCGCGCCCCGGCGCGGAGGCGGCGTACGACAAGTCGCTGAACATCGTCGGCAAGGGGACCGCCGTGATGGCGGCGAGCACCGTCCTCCTCCTCGTCTTCAGCTTCTTCGGCCGGGTCGGGCTCGCCCGCGCCTTCGGCCTCGAGGCGTGGGGCGAGTTCTCGATCGGCATCGCGCTCACCGGTCTCCTCTCGCTCGTCGCGCTCCTCGGCCTCAACCAGGCGGTCGCGCGGTCGATCTCCTTCGAGCGGGACCCGGCCGAGCGGCGAGCGCTGATCCGGTGGGGGCTCCTCGTCACCGGCGCCGCGTCGGTCGTGGTCTCCTCGCTCGTCTATCTCGCCGCACCGGACCTCGCCGCCCTGTTCCACAACTCGGCGCTGACCGTCGTCTTCCGGCTGTTCAGCACGACCATCGGGTTCCAGATGATGGCGATGATGCTCGCCTCCATCTTCCAGGGGTTCGAGGATAGCGCCCCGAACGCCTGGTTCAACGGCGTCGCCGCGCCGGCGCTGTTCCTCGTCTTCCTCCTAGGCGTCCTCGGGCTCCACTGGGGGTTCGACGCCGCCCTCGTCGGGTACACCGCGAGCCAGGCGGTCACCCTCGGGCTCCTCGTCGTCTACACGATTCGGCGACTCCCCCGTCACCTCCCGCCGGTCGATCACGTCCCGCTCCGGCCGCGGTCCCAGCTGTGGACGCTCTCGGTCGCGCTCTGGGGCGTGGCGTCGCTCCAGTTCGTCACCGCCTACGTCGACACCCTGATCCTCGGGGTGTACCGGCCCACGACGACCGTCGGACTCTACTCGACCGCGATGATCCTCGCCCGGCTCCTGCTCGTCGGGAACGGCGCGCTCACGTACGTCTACCTCCCGACCGCCGCACGGCTGACCGCCGAAGGCGACCGGGAGACGATCCGCCGGACATTCGTCACCTCGACGCGATGGACGCTCGCGATCACGGTGCCGATGTTCCTCCTGTTCACCTCCATGCCGACCTGGTCGATCTCGACCGTCTTCGGACCCCACTTCCTCGGGGCGAGCAACGCCCTCGAGATCCTGGTCCTCGGCTCGTTCTTCTCCGTGACCCTCGGGCCGGTGAACGCGTGCATGGCCGGGATGGGCTACGCCCGCCCGCTCCTCGTGACGACGGGGATCGCCGCCGGCGCGAACCTGGCCCTCAGCTTCGGCCTGATCCCGTTCTTCGGCCTGATCGGCGCCGCCGTCGCCTGGACGGTCGCGCGCGCGCTCTATCCGGGGGTCGGGCTGCTCTATCTCTACCGGACCGACCGGATCACCCCCTACCGTCGGATCCTCCTCGCCCCGGTGATCGGGACGCTCGCCGTCGGTCTCCCCCTCTTCTACGTGGTGTCGACGCTCCCGCTCTCGAAGTTCGTAGTGTTCCCGATGTACTTCCTCGGGATTGGGCTGTTCCTCGCGATGATGCTGATGACCCGGAGCCTCGACCGCGGCGACGCGGTCGCCGCGTCGATCCTCGAGAAGTTGTCCGGTCGGCCCATGCCGTTCCTGCGACGCCTGATCGTGCGGTACAGCGCCGCCCCACCGCCGGGCCCGACTCCCGAGGCGCGGGCGTGACGGGCCGGCCGGGGCCGGTGACGGTCATCGTCCCGCTCCCGCCCACCTACCGCGGCGGGACCGAGGAGTACGCCTACCAGCTCGTTCGCGGCTACTCGGAGCACCGGGCGGTGACCGTGCTGGCGACCAACGTCCGGTACGCGCCGGCGCTCGGGTCGATCGATATCGGAAGCGCTCGGCTCGAGCTGCTCGACGCCCGCGAGGTCATGCAACGGCCGCTGCTCCTCGGGCGGAAGCCCCGGGGCCGGATCAAGGCGGAGGTCGGTCGCTCGGCGGTCGTGCAGCTCCACATGCCGTTCCCGATGGTCGAGGCCCCCGTGG
>DASYOF010000352.1:0-5178 GCA_036007995.1 Thermoplasmata archaeon | reverse complement strand
GCTCGGAGTTCTCGGCGTTCGCCTCCCGCTCCAGGACCGCGCTCTCGCGGAAGTGGAGCGCCTCCTCCCGCTCGCGCAGCTCGTCGGCGATTTGGAAGAGCCGGCTCTGGCCGGAGGTGATGATCTCGCGCTCGTGGGTGCGGGTTCCCGAGGAGATGATGTGGACGAACGAGCCCGCGACGAGGAACAGCACCGCGCTCGACGAGAGAGTGAGCGCCAGGCCGCTGGCCGTGTCGGCGCTCGGCAGGAACGCGGCGAACGCGAGACCGACGGGCAGGGCGGCCGAGCCGATGGAGATCAACTTCCAGGTCGACCACGCCGGCCAGGTGAAGATGAGTCCGAACAGGGGGGCCGCGATGCCGAGAAGCGCGAGGGGGAAGAACCACGGCAGGAGGTTCCAACTCGCCGCCGGACCGGCCTGCGCGACCGCCGAGACGAACACGCCGACGAGCGCGAGGTCCAGCACGACCGCGGCCACGGTTACCGAGAAGTGCGGCTCCCAGGGCCAGAGCTGGTAGACCTCCCACTTCACGCGGAGGCCGAACACGGCGAGGAACAGGCCCGCGAACAGCGGAAACGTCAGGAAGGCGAGGTGGCCGAGGCGGGAGGTGACGGTTCCCGACAGGGTCGGCTGCAGGAACAACACGAGGAAGGCGTCGAGGAGGAGCGCGATCGCGACGAACACCGCGTAGTAGTGGGCGGACCGTCCGATGCGGAGCTGGAGCAGCGCATCGTCCTTGACGAGGTCGAGGTCCTCCGAGGTCGGGACGGTCGTCGAGCGAGACGGCCTCGCCGCAAGAGTTGGCTTCGCGGCCGATGGGCGGCCTGCGGTGACCCGGCGGGTGGCACTGGCTGAATCCGCCACGCGGCGTCCCTTAGAGGGAATCAGGGTTCGACCCGTTACTTACGTCCTTCGGCGGCCGGGCCGGCCGGCGGTCGCACGGCCGCGACCAACAATGCGGCGGCCGGGTCGCGGACGAGCGACGAGGCGCCGATCCGTTCCTCGAGGGCGAGGAGCCGGTCCCAGGCCACCGGGTCGCCCCGAATTTCCTCGACGAGGTCGGGTTCGGCGCCGAGCGCCGGGGCCACGGCGACCGCCTCCGCGATGGCAAAGCCCTCCTTCGAGAGCGCGGCCGCGAGCGCGTGGTACGACAGCGGCCGGAACCCATGACGGGTCCGATCCGGCGACTCCCGCCGCGCGAACCCCTCGCGCAGCACCCGCGGCGCCACCGCGCCGAGAGGGGCGTGGAGAAGGCGACGGACGGCGCCCGGAGGAAGTCGGTGGAGATATCGGGACGACGTCCCCGGTCCGGGCGCGGTCTCGAGGAGGATACGGCCGCCGGGCCCCACCAGCTCGGCGGATCGTTGGAGCAGGGTCATCGCGTCGGGTCCGGCAAACCCGAGCGCGTTTCCGATCAACCCGACCTCGGAGGCGACGCCAGCTCGGAACGGGGGGGCACGACCGTCGGCCAGGATCCGGTCCGGCCGGTCGAACTCGCGGGGCCAGTGCTCGGGGATCGCCCGGAGCATCTCCACCGACAGGTCGACCGCCAGCCGTCGGCACGCTGGACCCCCGATCCGGGGCGTGAAACGACCGGACCCGGAGCCGATATCGATCGCTCGCCCCCCCTCGACCGCGTGCCGGTCGAGGAACCTCTCCCGGAGGACCCGGAACAAGTCCCGTTGGGCCGTGCCCTCGTAGCGGGTCCACTCCCGTTCCACCCGGTACCGGTCGAGCTGCCGGAACCGCTCGGGAGCGGACGGCGGATTCGGCCCCGCCGACGCCCGGGTCGAACGACCAAGGAGTACGCGGCCCGTCGGTTTTCCCCTCGGGCGCACGCGGGTACGAGCTAGGGGCTTTATATAGCGCCGTCCTAGCCCGTCGAGGGAATCCATGCCTTACTACGAATGTCCCAAGTGCGGCGGCGGGTACGTCATCGACGTCTCGCCGACGGCCAAGCCGATCTGCGACCGGGACGGCGCCCGCCTGAAACGGACGAGCGACGCGTCCTACGAGAAGAACGCGCGCCGGGACTAGGCCCGCGCGGCCCGGACGGTCGCGACCTTGACCACGTTCGGCCCGCTCGTCCGGCGCTCTGCCCGACTGGGAGGGGCGCTGTACGTTCTCGGGTCGCTCCAGTTCGTCGTCGCGATGGTCCTCGTCCAACTGAAGTATCCGGGGTACAGCGACACCGGGAACTACATCAGCGACCTCGGCGGCTCGATGTCGCCCTGGGCGTGGGTGTTCAACGATTCGATCCGGATCCTCGGCGTGCTCGGCATCGTCGGCACGCTGCTCATCCGGACCGCGTTCGCCAGCAAGACCACGACCCACATCGGACTGGCCGCCCTGATCGTCGCCGAGCTCGGCGCGATCGCCGTGGGGACGTTCCCGGAGGGCTCGTCGTGGCCGTTCGCGGGGATCCACAGCGTCCTGACGTTGATCACCTTCGTAGGGTCCGCCCTCGGCCTACTCTTCCTCGCCCTCGCGATGTCGCGGGACACCCGCTGGCAGGGGCTCCGGGCGTACACGTTCCTCTCCGGGGTTGTCACCCTCGTGGCGATCGGGTTGTTCGCCGCGGGCGACTACCTTCGCATCGGCCCGGGGGGGATGGAGCGGATCGTCGTCGCCCCGATTCTGCTCTGGGCGATCATCGCCGGGGCCCACCTCGTGCGGTTGCCCGTCTACGACCCGGCGACCGTTTCGACTTGAGACGGGCGGCGCCGTCGCGGACGATCTCCGCGTGATCGAACGCGAGCCGGGGGAGTCCCGCCAAGGACCACCACTTCGCCTCCGCCGCGTCGTCGCCGCCCGTCGGGTCTCCGACCCGGCCGCGCATGCGGAACACCACGCTGACCGTCGGTCCCCGCGGGTCGCGACCGGGGGCGGAGTAGACGCCGACGATCCCGGTCGGGCGAGCGGTCAGTCCGGTCTCCTCCCGCAGCTCGCGCGCCACGGCCCGCTCGACCGACTCGGTCGCCTCGACGAACCCGCCGGGGAGAGCCCACCAACCGCGGAACGGAGCCCGTCCCCGCCGAACGAGGAGCACGCGACCGCCGGACGACCAGAACGCATCGACGGTCAGCTTCGGGCCCGGCGGGTAGTTCGTCATCGCGGTTCCGACCTCACGTCCCCCGGGGATCCAGCGGCCCGTAGCGCACCGTTAAGGTGAGGGCCGAGGTTCCGCGACGGATGCTGATCCTCCGGTCGAAGGCGCCGCTCCGCATCAGCTTCGCCGGTGGCGGAACCGACGTCTCGCCCTACCCGGAGGAGAAGGGCGGTGCGGTGCTGAACTGCACCATCGACAAGTTCGCCTACGCGACCCTCCAGGCCCGAGAGTCGACGGAGACGACCACGACCGTCCACTCGCTCGACTACAACGTTCGCCACGACTACGAGAAGGAAGACGACCTGGTCTACAACGGCGAGCTCGACCTCGTCAAGGCGGCGCTCCGGCTGATCCGTCCGACCGACCGTGGCGGGACGATGAAAGCGCTCGAGATGTTCCTCCACTCGGACGCCCCGCCGGGGACCGGCCTCGGGAGCTCCTCGACGATGTGCGTGGCGATCGTCGGCCTGTTCCAGCAGTTCCTACGCGAGCCCTGGACCCCGTACGAGGTCGCCGAGCTCGCTTACAAGATCGAGCGGGAGGAGCTCGGGATGAAAGGCGGCCGGCAGGACCAGTACGCGGCCGCCTTCGGTGGGTTCAACTTCATGGAATTCAACGGCTCGCAGACGATCGTCAACCCGCTCCGCATCGGGTCGGAGGTCACGAACGAGCTCGCCTACCGGTTGCTCCTGTGCTACACGGGAACCAGCCACTACTCGAACGACATCATCGCCCGGCAGCAGGCGAGCTACGCGGAGAAGCGGCGCTCGACCGTCGATGCGCTCGACGCGACCAAACGGCTCGCGGTCGACATGAAGAACGAGCTCCTGCGGGGGAACATCGACCAGATGGGCCACCTCCTCGACGAGGGCTGGCAACTGAAGAAGCAGTTCACCGACGGGATCTCGAACGACCGGATCGACGCGTTCTACCAGCGGGCCCGGGACGCCGGGGCTCTCGGCGGGAAGCTCGTGGGCTCCGGGGGCGGCGGATACATCCTGCTGTTCTGCGACTTCGAGCGTCGCGCGAACGTCGCCAAGGCGGTCCAGTCGGCCGGCGGCCGGGTCGTGGACTTCTCGCTCGAACCCGTCGGGGTCCGGACCTGGCCCGTCCGGACGGCGGCCTGACCGGACGCTCGCCCGTCGGACCGGGCGGTGTGGCGATTTCCGCCCGCATCGCGGACGAAGCCCCAAGCTTCAAACGGGGACGGTCGGTCGGGGCGCCGATGCGCGCACTCCCCGGAGTCCTCGCCCTTGCAACGGTCGTCGCCGTACTCGCCTTGCTCGTGCCGAACGCCCTCACCGCGGGCGCGGTCGGATCTCCGTCCCGATTCGCGGTCGAGGGTGCCGCGACCACGGCCGGTCCGTCCCCCGCGACCGTTCTCAAGCTCAACTCGACCGGGACCGCCGGCTACGAGGGCGGTCTGACGCCGAACTCGTCGGCCACATCGCTCAACGCGTCCTGGAAGGAGCCGCACGTCAACTGCACCGTCACGAAGAACACGTCCGTCCTCTTCGATGCGTTCCTCGTCGGGAGCTCGACGGGGATCCTCGCCGGTACGGCGGTCAACTGCACGGGCGGCATCGCCTCGGCCATCGGGTTCTACGCGTTCATCACGACGGCGAATACCACGAACGTCACGAGGGTCTCTCCCGCGACGCTCCCCGTGACCCCGGGCGCCATCGTCAGCGTCACCCTGACGCACAAGTCCGGCCAGCTGAAGGTCGTCCTCAAGGTCGGCACGCACTCGGTCACGAAATCGAAAGCCTCTACCGCGCGCGTCTACGCGGTGGAAGTTGGGGTCACCGGGTATCCCGCGAAGTCCGGCAAGATCAGCTCGCTCGCCAACTTCGGGACGGTGGCGTTCGGCAAGTCCTACACCGGCGTCGCCGGGACGAACTCGGCGACGATCAACGGAACGACCCACGGCATCGGCGGGTTCCCGTTCGCGTTCGAGTTGACGCTCGTCGACGCGAAGATGCACCCCTTGGCCGTGCCGTCCGCCTTGACCGGCAGCGCGACCAGCTTCACGGTGACGTGGAAGCGCTCGACGTAGGTCGCGGAACGT
>DASYOF010000351.1:0-7186 GCA_036007995.1 Thermoplasmata archaeon | reverse complement strand
AAGGCGGTGTTGAACCCGACGATCGCCATAACGAACAGCGCGAGGCACGTCATCAGGACGGTTTTCATCAGGCTCGCATAGAGCGCCTCGCCGAGCTCGCCGACCTCGAGGAGGCCGACGGCGATCGTCATCGTGAAGACGAGAAGTCCGGCGAAGATCACCCACAGGTTGTTGACCGGATCCCCTAGCACGGCCGCCCCCCCGGGAGTGTGTCGAGCGCGACCGCCATCGAGAACCGACTCGCCAACTGGTCGATTCCGTCCGAGTGGGTATTTATCCCCTCGGTTTCGACGGAAGTCGACGGCTACGGCGCGGTGCCGGCGGCCGCCGGGTCCCGACGGACGATCAGCGGCACCGCGTGCATCGAGTTGTTCGCGACACCGCGGAAGTTCCAGTCGGCCCGGAGCGGCTGCGTGTCCCCGCGCTCATCGGTCGCGCGCGATCGGAGAACGAAGTAGCCCGGGCGGTCGAGGTCGATCGGGATCTCCCACCGAACCCAGGCGTGCGGGGTCTGCGGCCCGAGGATCGTGGCCGGCCGCCACACCGCTTCGCCGCCGGAATCGCTCGGGAGCCCGATGGCGACCTCCACCTTCGAGATCGCGGTCCCACCGGACCACGCCGCGCCCCGAACGATCGTCCGGCCCGTCGAGACGGTCGCTCCCTCCCCGGGCCAGGTGATCACCGACTTGACCTGGAGGGAGGTGACCGGCTTCCGGAGCACGTTCGGGTCGTCGCCTTCGTGGATGAACGTGTACGGTCGGGTCCGGAAGTATCCTCGGAACGAGTGGTCGATCAGCGAGATCCGGGTGACCCACTTCACCGAGCCCATCCCATACCACCCGGGGACGATCACGCGGACCGGGAACCCGTGGGACGGGGTGAGCGGCTCGCCATTCATCTCGAACGCGAGCAGCGTGTCGGGATGCTCCGCCTTCACGACCGGGACGCTCATCGCGTACGTCAGTTCCTCCGGAACGCCCGCTTCGTGGCCGTGATCCGCTCCCTCGAACACCGCCTCAATCGCGGCGGGGCGGACGTCGGCCTTGGCCAGGACGTCCCAGAGGGAGATGCCGGTCCACCGCGCGGTGCCGAGCGCGCCGTGGCGCCACCGAACCCCCTGCGCGGGCGGGTAGACGGAGGAGCGGCTGTTTCCCGCGCACTCCATGGTCGTGACGACCGTCTTCGACCGCTCGCGCATGAGGTCGGCGAACGACAGGTTCAGCGGATGCTCGACCTCGCCGTCGACGATCAGTCGCCAGGCGTCGCGGTCGAGCTTCGGAACGTCGAAATGGCTCCGGACGAAAAACCGCTCCGTCGGCGTGATCCACGCATCGAGGTCGACGAGCGGGGTCTCGGCGCAAAGCGGCTCGGAAGTGACGACCGTCAGCGACCTCGGGACGTCGGGTGCGGGGGAAGGTGCTCCCGACGCGTCGAAGCGGGCCGGTCGTCCGGGGGAGGTTGCGGTCATGCCCTCGAGGGGCGGCCCGGCGGGCCGCCTGCCACGGAGGGTTCCGACGGCCCGGCAGATTAACTCATCGGGGTTCCAGAGCCGCCGAGTCGCGCCGGGACGGGCGCCGTCCGCTTAGCCGGAGGGCGCATCACCGTTTGTCTATATAGTCACGGTAAATAATCCTTAAGTCCATCGACAACTACGTGGCCTCGGAGGGTGCCCCATGCCGCTCGAGGGCCGCAAGCTGCAGCTCGCCGGAGGCTCGACGTATCTTGTTTCCCTGCCGAAGCGCTGGGTCCATAGTTCCGGGCTGAAAGCCGGGGACACCATCTTCGTGGAAACCGAGGTCGACGGGTCGGTCTCGGTCCGTCGCCAACCGCACGAAAAGCCCGCGGTCCTGCGGAAAGTGTTCGACGAGCGGGGGGAGGACACCCGCGATCACCTGCTCCGCAAGCTGATCGGCGCGTACATCTCCGGATTCGGGCTCATCGAGGTCCGGTTCCATCCGCACCGCGGCCCGTTCGTCCGCCGGGTCGCCCGCGAGTTCTGCCGCCTCGTGATCGGCCCCGAGGTGATCGAAGAGACCCGGCAGGGGCTCGTCATCCAGGACCTCTCCGATACCTCCGAGCTGAATTCGGAGAAGTGCCTCCGCCGGATGCATCTGATCGTCCGGGCGATGCTGGAAGACTCCGTCCAGGCGATCAAGACGAACAGCTCGTCGCTCGCCCACGACGTCGCCCAGCGCGACCAGGACGTCGACCGGCTCTACTGGATGGTCGCGAAGCAGTACCACCTGGCCCGCCCGGGCGGCAACGATGGCGATGGCCGGGGAACGGCCGCGGTGATCCAGGGGCATTGCCTCGTGGCGAAGCTCCTCGAACGGATCGGGGACCACGCCGAGCGGATCGCGGGCTCCCTCAGCGTCCTCGGCCAGACGAAGCCGATCGACGGCAAACTGATGAAGGCGCTCGAGGAGGCGACCAACTCGGCCGTCTCCATGCTCGACAAGTCGTTCGGCGCCGTGATCACCCGCGACATCGAGGCGGCGAACGAGGCGATCGACCAGCTGACGGAGCACCAGAAGTTGATCGACCAGCTCACCCACCTCGTCTCCTCCCGGAAGGGGGAAGAGCTCCTCGCCCTCGGCGGAATCGTCGACCGGATCGGGCGCTCGGGTCGGTACGCGACCGACATCGCCGAGCAAGCGATCAACATGGCGGTCGTCGCCGAACCGGAGCGCCCGAAGCGCCCGGTCGCCGCCATCGCCGCGACGTAGTCGGACGCGAGGATCCCGGACCGGGCCGGTCCCGTTACGGCGTCGTGACCACGATGTCCGTAGTGACGAGCACGCTCGTCGACTGGACGTTGAGGTCGATGAACGCGAGGTTCCACGACCCCGCCGGGAGGCTCGCATCGATCGTGTACGACGTGACCGATCCCGACGCCCACTGGTAGCTCGTGACGTTCCCGGAGTGCGCGTAGACGTGGTACTGCTCGTCGGTAAGGACGAACGCCGTGATCGGATACGACGACGCGAACGCTCCGTGCAGGGTGCCGCCCGTGGCGAGGGTGAACGAGTCGCTCGCGGACTGCCCACCGAACACGTCGTAGCTGTGCCCGGCCGGTACGAGAACGGTCCCGGCCGGGGGGGGCGGGGTTCCGGCGTTCCGGTGCGGCAGAACGAACAAGGTTACGAACAGCACGACGACCACGACCAGCGCGACGGCGACGAGCCCGAGGTAGAGGGCGGTGCGCCGTCCGGTGGGCTTTCCCGGACCGTCCAGGGACGTCGAGCCCGGGCCGCTCCATGGCCGAACGCCCGATTCGCCGCGGTTCGGTCCGGCCGACATCGGCGGCTCGCAGCGGGGCGGTCTTAATCAATATTCCCCGACGAGGGCCGCGCGAGGGAGCCGGCCACGGAAAGTACGAAGTTTCCGGAGGCGCGGAGGCCCGGCCGCTACGTGGCGGTCTTGGGGGGAGCGGCGGCGGCGGCCGGCCGGGTCGAGATCCGGCCGGGGGCACTGGGGGACGCCGCGGCACCGGGGGCGTTTCGGGGGCCCCCGGGCGTGACGGTCGGGCCGACCCCTTGGCCGTGCAGCGGGTCTTCGAACAGGCTCTCCTCCGACCAGGCGAACGATTCGTCCATGATCCGGTCGATCTCCTTGACCTTCCGCTCGACGAGCGCGGCCCGGAGCACCTCGTCGTCGACCCGGTAGGCCCGGTGGGCGGCGCCGTACTCGAGGGCGGCGTCCGCGAGCTCCAGGAGCCGGCGCGGGTTCCCGTAGGCGATCAGGTTCAGCTTCGTCGCGACCTCGCGGTCGAACGGATAGAGCGGGTCCAAACCTTCGACGATCCGCTTGGCGAGCAGTTTCTTCGCGAGGAGAAGCGCCGCCTCGTCCGGGGTCAGGCGAGGGAGGACGATCGTGCGGTTGATCCGGCTCATCAGCGGCGCCTGCTCCCGGGCGAGCTGCAGCATGAACGTGGGGAACGCCCCCCACATCACCATCACGCCGGGGTGGATCCCATCGAGGACTTCCTGCAGGGTCTTGATGAACAGCGTCCGCTCCTTCGAGGCCGCGAGGTTGTGGAGGTCGTTCAGCAGGAGGAACGCGGGGGCGTTCGCGTTCAAGGCGGCCGCGAACGCCCGTCCGGTCCGGACCGGGTCGTAGTTCTGGTCCTTCACCTTCGCGACGGCGGAAACGTCCCGGAACCACTTCGGCGCGCTGAACAGCTGCTTGAAACCGCCGAGGTTCGCGGTCTTGAGGAACTTCTCGGCCATCCCGCGGGCGACCCATGTCGTCTTCGTGGTGACGTCGAAGAAGACGGCGAACGCCTTCCGCGACCTGGCCTCCTGGGCGGTGAGCAGCAATCGCTCGGTCTTCCCCGCGCCGTGGAGACCGACCATGGCGACGACCGCGCGGTTCTCCTTCGCGAACACCTCCTCGCGCATCGTCTCGAGGAGCCGGTCGACCTCGAGGTTCACGTGGAACAGCTCGACGTCCTCGAGGCTCTCGCTCGCGAGATCCCGGAACGGATTGCTCAGGAGGCCGTAGCGCTCGTAGGACGGGGCAGGCACGTCGTCCTCCTAGAGTACCCGCCGCCGGAGGTCGATGGCCATGTGCTTGCCGTCGAACTCGTAGTAGACGTTCCTGTCGGTTAACGTACCCTCGCTCCACTTCGGAATTCGAAGGTACCGAACGAGACCTTCCGGCCCTTCCTTCGTATGGAACTGGATGAGGCCGTCCGACAGGTGGACGGCGATCGCCTCGTTCCGGGGCTCGAACATCCCGCGGTCGGTGGCGAGGATCACGGTCAGCCCCGAGGCATGGCACTGGGTCCGGAACGTGCGCATCATCGTCGCGAGGGCGGGGGCGCTCATGTCGAGCGTCAGGAACGAGAACGAATCGATCGCGAGGATGCCCGCCGCGGCCCCGATCGCGTGCCAGTCGGGAAGCGCATCGAGCTCCTGGACCGCCAACCGCTCCGGCGGGGGCGGGGTCGGAGCGCCCCCGTCGAGCAGCATGTGCTGGACGTCGGAGGAATCGCGGGAGGTCAGGTACGTCACCCGGTCGCCCTGGCGGAGCGCCGTGCGGGCGAGGGTCCGGACGAGGAAGCTCTTCGCGCCGTCGGCTCCGCTCTCGACGATGACGATCGTGCCTCCGGCGACCTCCGGCACGATCGTGGCCAGTCCCGGAACCTCGACGGGCACGCCCACGAGTTTGACTACGGAGTTCGACCCATAACGATGCCATAAGGAGCCTCCGGAAACTTCGGGTCGACTACGGAAACTATGGAGGATACGCCTAAAGCACGGGGGGCGGCTCGTCGATCGTGCTCCGGCCGGCCCGCCGTCCACTCTCGCAAAAGCGTGGGATCGCCGAGATCGTGGGGACCCTCATGCTGGTCCTAATCGTCGTCGCCGCCGCCATCGCGCTGGCGGCGTTCGTCGCCTCGTACCAGAAGCAATTGCAGAGCCAGCAGGCGGAGGCACAACAGCGCAACCTCGAGTCCCTCAAGGTGCTCAGCGTCGCGCACGTCACACCGGAGCCGACGCCGAACCAGCTGACGCTCGCCAATTTCACGTTCGTGCTCGCGAGCGAGTTCGTCAACCCGTCCACGGTGACCTCGGTCTCGGTGAACGGCGACCCGCTCCGGTTCTTCCTCGTCCAGAACATCTCGCCCGCCGGTGGGACTCCTCAGTGCTTCAACGACTCGACGCCGTTCACGCTGCCGGCGTTCCAGGTCGTCGAGATCACCGTCAACTCGAGCAATGTGCCGCTGACCCCCGGGACCTGCCCGTTCGCGTTCTTCGACACGACCACGACCGTCGCCGTCGACAGCTTCCTTAAGCTCAGTCTCTTCACGACCCTCCAGAACACCTTCACCCAGGTGTTCCTCCCGCCGACCGCCCTCCCGCTCGTCGGCACGACGTCCGAGTTCACCGGGACCGGCTACCGCGATGTTCCGGTCTTAGACGGGTCCCAATCGTTCCAATCCGGGAACGGCACGCTCGACCAGTGGAGCTGGAGCATCCTGAACACGAGCGCGGGGGCCCCCTTACCCAACCCCGTGACTGCCCTCGGCGAGAAGCTCGTCGCCCCCTTTGCGAGCGTGACGTCGTTCGGCATGCCGACGACGTACACCTACGCGATCACGCTCACCGTGCAGAACTCGAACGGGCTGCTCGACTCGGCGACGGTGACCTACTCGTTCGTCGTCCCGTAGCCGGGACCCCGAGAGCGGAGCGGCTCCGCCGAGCTACCTACGGGAACAGGAACAGGAACGTCACCGTCGTGGCGGCGACGAGCGCGAGCGCGTGCACGATCCCGTACCGGGCGCGGCCCTCTCTGAACGCCCCGATGATCGCTCCGGTGCCGAGCGAGTTGATCAGCATGAGCTCGAAGAACCGCTCGTGGAGGGTGTTCGTGTCGAGGCGGGGCACCGTGGTGCCGCTCGCGCCTTTGAGCGCGCTCGACCCCCCGTTGATGAACCCGATGTTCAGCGTCCCGAGCTCGGGCGCGATGTAGAGGAGCGCGAACAGGACGGCCATCAGGACGCCGAAGGCGATGTAGATGACCGCGATCGGGAGCGTCAGCTGGTTCGACCGCTCCTCCTCAATCTTGACGAAGTCGTCCATGTCCTTGGCCGCCCGGTAGACGACGGTCGCGGTCTCTCCGCCAACGTCGGTCGCCTCGCTGATCAGCGCGGCGTAGCGGGTGATGAGCCGGCTCTTCATCGGGCGGACCATGTCGGCCATGACCACGTCGAACCGACGGCCGAGCTGAAGCCCGTCGGCCGCGATCGCGAGCGGTTTCTTCAGCACGTTCGTATGGGTCTTCGATAGCTCGATCAGCGCCTTCGCCGGGTCGAGCCCGCCGCGCATCGCGTCCGCCATCTCGAACAGGAACTGGGCGAACGCCCGCTCAAACTGGCGGAGCCGCGTGAGCTGGTGTCGGGCGTCGATCCCGTACGCCGTGAACGCGATAAAGATCGCCACGACGAAGACGAGGTCGAACGAGTACGCCGGCAGTCCCTTCGTGCCCGTGACGTAATCGAGCCCGATGAGCACGAAGACGAACGCCGCGACGAGCGGGAGGTACAGGACGAGGTACTCCTTCTGGACCGGGTGGGTCGCGAAGTACTTCCGGAAGGCGAACCGGGTCGTCTGTCGCAGGTACCAGATGTAGGCGAAGAAGACGGCGACCGCGACGAGCGCGCCGAGGCCGATGTAGAGAA
>DASYOF010000350.1:0-4849 GCA_036007995.1 Thermoplasmata archaeon | reverse complement strand
GAGTTCGCCGGACGGCCCTCGACGGCGACGAGGATGTCGCTCCTCGTCACGATCCCGAGGACGCGTCGCTTCTCGTCGACGACCGGCAGGCGGCTGATCCCGTGCTGGCGGAGGAGCCGAACCGCCTCCTTGAGCGTCGTGTCGGAGTCGACGGTGACCACGCGGTCCGACATCAGCTCCGAGACCCGGGCGCTCCGCAGCCGGGCGCGCGAGGACTCGAGGATGCTCGGCCCGCCGGACGGAGGCGTCGAGTCGAGGATGATGTCGAGGAACCCGCGGGGGCTCATCGCGCCGGTCGCCTGGTGGATGCCCCGCACGATGTCGATCTCGCTCAGGATGCCGACGAGGTGGCCGTCGGGGCCGATTACCGGGAGCCCGGAGACGTGGCGCGACCGCATCAGGCGAGCGGCGTCCTCTGCCGAGGCGGTCGGTTCGATCTGCGCGACCACACGGGTCATGATCTCCGAGACGGGGGCGTGAACGTCCATCGGGACGGCGGACGTCACCCGGGTTATTTGGGGGGGCGGTCAGGCGCGGTTGACGGGGACGCGGCCGTCCCGGCGGCCGCCGGTCGCGAGTCCGGTTCGGCCTCCACCGGCCGCCGCAGGGCGAGTCCGACCACGATCACGATCGCGCCGAAGCCGATCGTGCCGATCCCCGCAAGGCCCCCCGCGACCGGCTCGAGATAGGAGAGTGTCAGGTTCACCGTCGTGTTCGGGACGAGGAGGAAGTAGTGTCCGGCCGAGCTCGTCCACTTCAGCGACCCCGACGAACCGTTGTGCTGGACGACGACCGGGGCGTTGACCTCGTTCGGGCACGCGGAGTTCGTGCCGCAACTGTAGATCGTGACGTTCGTGGCGGCCCCCGAGTTCCAGGTCGCCGTGTACGGGATCCCGTCGACGATGTAGCCGGTGGGCACCCCGAAGTCGTAGGCGTCGCCGACCGGGACCTGGACCGTCGTCGAGGCGGACGTGAGGGGGACGAACCAGAGCGCCGCGCCGGCGATGAGCAGTACGACACCGAACACCACGACCGGGAGCCGCATCGTCGCTTTCCCGGCCGGCCGACGGTGTTCCCGTATATAGACGCCGGCGACGGCAACGGCGCGCGGGGACCCGGGGACCGTTCACCGACAACGTTGAAGTAACGGGGGTCGGTGCCGGAGACGGTGTGACATGCCGTTCCCCAAGTCGCCGGCGGCCCCGCCCGAACCCGAACCGCCCGGGATCGGGGACCAGCCCCACCTGATCGACCGGATCGCGGGCGAGCTCGACCTCCTCGCCCGGAACGTCGACATCGTCGAGCGGCTCGCGGGGAACCCGCCGATGGGGATCATCCGGCTGAGCGAGGCGATGCACCTCCCGATCCACAAGGTGCGCTACTCGCTCCACCTCCTCGAGCGCGAGGGGGTCATCCAACCGTCCGCGGACGGGGCGGTCGTGACCGACCGCGCGAAGGAGTACTTCGCGGCGCTCGACGCGTCGCTCAACCGGATGACCGCGACCATCCAACACCTCCAGGAGCGGGCGACGGAGTACAAGGGACGCTCCGCGGCCCGGAAAGGCTATTAGAGCCGCCCCACGTCGGCGCCGCCGGTGCCGCCGTAGCTCAGCGGTAGAGCGATCGGCTGTTAACCGAAAGGTCAGCGGTTCGAACGGGCGGACGGCTTGTCCGTCCCGCCCCGGAACTCCGCTCGGCGGCGCCTCCTTCCCTTTTCGCGAGCCGAACCGACGGGCCCGTAGCTTAGCGGACTAGAGCGTCCGGCTCATAACCGGTCGATCGACGGTTCGAATCCGTCCGGGCCCAGGTCGCCCGAAGGTGCGGCCCTATAGCCCACCGAACGGTCCCGGGACGGCGGCGCGCCGCCACCGGTCCCCGATGCGCGAGACCCGCCGGGAAGGCATGCTTCCGATCTCCTGCTCCCCCATGAGGTCGGCCGGCTCCCGGAAAACGGTCGGCCGGCTCGCACCGCCGGTCCTGCTCGTCGCCGGGCTCCTGCTGTTGCCGGGGGTTTCCCTCGGCGGCGGGGCGGACCGGGCCGCAGCATCGACCCATCAGGGGTTGCCGACGCCGCCGAACGACACGCTCCGGCTGGGATCCCGCCTGGCCGTGACGCCGTCCACGTTCTGGTCGCTCGACCTCCAGACCAACAACTCGACCGGGGTCTCGACCGACCCCGCGGTCGTGTCGTTCCTCAACTCGACGTCGTTCACGTGGTTCCGGTACGGCCAGGACACCGAGGCGTGCAACGTCACGATCAACATCCTCTACGGCGCCAACGGCTCGCCGTCCGGACCGTGCAACTACAACCTGACCGCCTTCGGCTCGTGGTGCCTGAACCAGCGGCCGCACTGCCACTCGATCCTCTTCCTCCCCGGGGAAGCCAACAGCAGCGCCGAGACCGCGTACACGGCCGCCTGGGTGGTTCGGACCCTCGGGTTCCAGCCCGATTACTTCAACCTCGGGAACGAACCGAGCCTCTGGAAGCACTACGGGATCCCGTGGGCGAAGTGGAACGCGTCCGACCACTCGACCCCGACACCGCTCGCCTATGCGCTCGACCTCCACGCGGCGATCCTGGCGGTGCGCGCCGTCGATCCGGCCGCGAGGTTCGTCGGGATCGAGGCCGATTGCGCCTGCGGGCCGAGCTGGTTCCAGGAGGTCGTCCACATCGATGGCCCGCTGATCGCCGCGATCGCCTACCACTCCTACCCGTCGTACGGGCACGTGAACGAGACGCTCGCCACGATGCTCGCCCCGCTGTTCTCGCCGCTCAACCTGACGACGACCTACCCGTTGGTGCGTTCGTTCATCGTCGGGCACTGCCACCGGTGCGCGACCCTGCCGATCTTCCTCAACGAGTACAATGCCGGGCCCGGATGGGCCGCGTCCTCGTGGAACGGCACGTACGGCAACGCGCTCTTCCTGGGGGCGTCGTACGTGCAGGCGCTCCGGGCGAACGTGACCCAGTTCACCGTGTTCAACCTGCAGAGCAACAAGTCGACGTACGGCTACTCGATGCTGAACGACACGAACACCGTCGGTCCGACCGGCGAGCTGTTCAGCGTCCTCCTCCGCCACTTGGTCCGGGGAACGGTGTTCGGAACGGTGTTCAACACGAGCACCGGGGGTGTGCTCTCGGTCCTCACCGAGAATGCCGCTCGGGCCACGCTCCTCATCGTGAACACGAACCTGACGCGCTCGACGAACGTCTCGGTCGGGTCGGTCTTCACCACGGGCGCCGTGGACGGGCTCGGGGAGTGGTCCCCCGGGAGCCCGAGCCCGACTTGGCTGTCCAAGCGGGCGCTCGACAGCTACACGATCCCGCCCGAAGGCCTTCTCCTCCTCGCCGCACCTCGCAACTCGACCCACGCGGGTCTGCTGGGCGATCCGCCCGTCACGGACCCTCGGATTCCCTCCCAAGGCGAGGCGCCCGGTCCGACCCGCTCGGCCGTCGTCCAAGAGCGGCTCCGCGCGCGGACGTCACGCGACCGGCCGACCGCTCTCGGGCGGCCGTGGGTCGGCCTTCGCGATATATGTAGCCCGGACGGCTCCTTCGTCCTGTGCCGGGGATCACCTGCCCATCGTGCGGGGCGCTGAACGCGGCCGACGATTCGTTCTGCTCGAAGTGCGGGACGACGCTGCGCGCGGCGACGCCCCCTCCGGCGCTCACCCACCCGTCTACCCCCGCCGGCTACGGGGCTTCCCCCGGGCGGGCCGGAGCGCCCCCGCCGCCCCCGGGCGGGGGACCTCCGGGGTGGGGCCCCCACCCGCCGATCCCCTCGGCCCCGGCCGGCACGCCGATCAAGCCGACGACCGCGTTCGTGCTCGCGGTGGTCGGGGGCGTCTTGATCCTCCTGTCGTCCCTGCTCGAGCTGTCGCTCGTCGTGGCGCTGACCCAGGTCGGCGCCGGGCCGACCATCCCGCCGTTCTGGATCACCGGGATCATCGGGCTCGTCGTCGGCCTGCTCCTGATCGTGTTCGGGGTCCTGCTGTACTTCCAGCCCCAGCACCACGTCGTCTACGGGGTGTTCATCCTCGTGTTCGCCGTGGTGAGCCTCGTGAGCTTCGGGGGCGGATTTCTCGTGGGGTTCGTCCTCGCTCTCGTCGCGGGCGTGCTCGCGATCGCCCACCGCACCGAGCCGCTCCCGCCGCCCTTCTACTACTACGCGCCCCCGCCCTTCCTCCCGCGCCTCTGCCTCCGGTGCAGGAGCCCGGTCGACCCGACCGTGCGGTTCTGCCCCCACTGCGGGAACCCTCTCGGGTAGCCGGCGGAGCCGTTGTCTCGCGCGCGCCGCCCACCGCGGCTTCGCGACTAGGCACGTCGACGCAGCCGAACCACGACGACCGCGGTGACGGCGAGGCCCACGAGCGCGGCGGCTCCCACAAGGAGCAGGTTCCCGGTGGGTGGACCCCAAGCCCCCGTCGTCGACGGGGGGCAGGACGGGCCGTGGATCACGACCGGGGGCAGGTCGACCGTGGCGCGTGCGGACGCCCCGGTCGCATCGGTCACCGTGAGGGTCGGCGTGGCGGTCGCGGGAGCCACGGCTCCCCCGGAGTACGCGTGCCGGACGGACGGGCCGTACGCGACGCCGCCGTCTCCGAACGTCCAATAATACGAATACGGCGAAGCGCCGCCGGTCGCCGATCCCGTGAACACGTACTGGATCCGGGTCGTGGCGCAGCTTCCCGAGAACGACGTGGCCACGGTCGCGTTCGCCGAGAGGGCCGGCCCGGCGGCCGCCGGCCCGACCTCGACGGTCGTGCTCGAGTTCACGGTCACTCCGAGGGAGTCGGAGACCTCGGCACGGGCGGTGTACGACCCGGCGATGTTGTAGGTGTGGGCCAC
>DASYOF010000349.1:0-2405 GCA_036007995.1 Thermoplasmata archaeon | reverse complement strand
CGTCGGAATCGCACGTCCGGCCCGGTGGGCCGGGAAGGCCCGGTCGTGGAGCCCGCGCGCGGCTACCGGATCCTCGCCGTCGGGATCGTCCTCCTGAGCGAGGGGCTGATGGCCTACGCGTTCCAGCTGGCGACCGCCACGCCGTTCCTCGCGAGCGGGTTCGGCGGCGTTGTCGGGACGCTCGCGTCGGTCGTCGTCTCGCCGTGGTTCGTCTTCCCGATGGGGCTCGAGATGGGCCTCGCGACCGCGCTGCTCTGGAGTCGCCTCTCGCGGCCGATGCGCGTGATCTTCCCGGTCCAGGCCGCGATCATGCTCCTCACCCCGACCGCCGTCGCGTCTCCGACGTGGCTCACGGCGTCGATCCTGCTGGGGAGCGCGGCGATGATCGCGGTGATCGTGTACGCGATGGAGCACATCTACCGCCATCGGGAGATCCCGGTCGCCCTCGGCGGCTACCTCCTCCAGCTCCTCGCGGCGTACGCCTTGATGATGGCCGGGCTCCTGCTCTGGCTCGTCTACGGGACCCCGGTGTGGCTCGCCGCCTCGATCGTCGTCGAGATGGTCGTCTACTTCGGGGCGGTCCTCACGTCGGACCGCTTCCGCTCGGACGAGCGGTTCTCCTGGCAGCTCCGCCCCTCGTGGGCGTTCGCGCTCCTTGCCCTCGTGTTCGTGGGCGAGCTGTTCATGGGCGCGGTGCTGGACCTTCAGCTCCAGCCGGCGCAGTTCGCCGGGGCGTTCTTCGCCCTCCCCCTCGCCGGCCCACCGGGGGTCGCGGTCGCGCACGCCGTCTCGGACGGGTTCTGGTTCTTCGCCGACGTCGCCGGGTCGACCTGGTTCCTCGCGATGATGGGGGTGGAAATGGGGGTTCTCGTCCTGTTCAAGATGCGCGAGACCCGCCAACTGGAGACCCGGGTGCGCCTCGGGCTCATGCTCGGGTCGTACGCCGCGTTTGCGACGTTCTTCCCGAGCGTCTACTACGCGAGCCTCTTTCCGCACGCCCCGACCGGCGCCGCGGTCCCGGTCCTCGGCTGGAGCATGGGGATCGGCTCCGCGCCGATCGGACCCTCCGTGTTCGCCGTGATCTTCCTGACGTACGCGATCACCGGCTCCCTCGTGATCCTGTTCGGCCGGCGCGTCATCTGCTCGGTGTTCTGCACGGCCCCGATGATGTACCAGGGGACCACGCTCGACGCGATGAAGTCGTTCAATCGTACGAGCCCGGTCGGCCGCAAGTACCTCGGCAGCCGCTTCTCGTCCGCCTACACCGTCACGAGCACCGTGACGATGGGGGCGCTGGTCGTCGCGTCGTTCCTCTCCTACTTCGACCAGTTGGGCACGATCGACGTCACAGTTGGTGGAGTCGACCCGACCGCGTTCCTCTTCGCGCTCTCCTTCGGGGTGCTGTGGTTCGTGATGTTCGTGACGATCCCGTATACGGGGAACTACAACTGCGTCACGATGGGCTGGTGCTACACCGGGACGATCGCCCAGGCGTTCCAGAAGGTCAGCTTCTACAAACTCAAGGTCCGCTCGAAGGACGTCTGCAAAGCGTGCACGACGCTCGACTGCGCGAAGCACTGCCCGGTCGGCCTCGTCGACATGCCCGGGCACTTCCGCACGAAAGGGGAATTCCGGAGCACGAAGTGCTGTGGGGTCGGGGACTGCGTCGAGGTCTGCCCGTACGGGAACCTGTACATCCACGACGTCCGGCACTGGCTCCGCCGGCGACTCCACCTTCCCGAGACGAAGGACCCGGGGGAGCCGTTGCCGATGATCCGTGCCTCGCCCCGCTCCAAGGTTTCCGCCGCCGCACCCGGCTCAATCGACGGCCTCCGGGTCCCCTAATCCGCCCCCCCCGACGAAGCTGGGGTGCCTCCGGAGCCGCGAGGTCCTGGGGCTCCGCCCGGTGTCCGCCGGGGTGGGAAGCCGAGTACCGTGCCGCAAGGTCCGGTAGGTCCGGACAACGTACCGCACGCCGACGGACTCGAACCGGCAACTTTAAAGCCCGAATGATATTCGAAGAACCCGCCCATGTCGTGCCGACCCGAAGGTCCTGGGAATGCGACGAGGTCATGGGCGCTCTAGCGGCTCGACGGCCCACCCACGGCCTCGATCTCGTCCTCGTGCTCTCCGTGGTCGCCATCGTCCTCGTCCCGGTCGCCCTCGTCACCACGGGGCGAATGACCGCCGCCCCGACGCTCCCCAGGCCCGCGGACGTTCGGAGCTCGGCTCTGCCGCTGCCGGCTCCGATCGCCGCGGCCGGTTCCGCCGGGGTCAGCTCCTCATGGCCTCTCGACCTGGGCGTTGCGACCAACGTCTCCGCCGTCTGCGCCTTCGCCGGTGACGCGTGTTCCGCGGCACCGGCGTCGATGCAGGTCCACCTGTCCGCCGCCGCCCCGAACGTC
>DASYOF010000348.1:0-5034 GCA_036007995.1 Thermoplasmata archaeon | reverse complement strand
AGAGGAGCCCGGTGACGATCAGGATGAACCCGACGAGGTAGAGGGTGAAGGTCGCGGACGAGGTCTTCAGCGTCCCCGAGCTGTGCGGGAGCGACGGCTGCCGGGCCAGCGCTCCCCCGATGGCGAGCATGCAGACGATCGGGACGAAGCGGCCGACGAGCATGATCAGCGCGCCGACCACGTTGAAGAACGGGGTCGCGTCGGTGATCGGGCCCATCCCGCTCCCGTTGTTCGCCGATTCGCTGACGAACTCGTACATCACGACCGTGAACCCCTGCGAACCGGGGCCGGAGGCGACCTGTTCGATGCCGGCGGCGGCCGCAACCGCGAGCGGCACGAGGATGGCGAGCGGGTGGGCCAGCAACTGGACGATGGCCCACTTGATCTGGGCCGGCCCGATCTTCTTCCCGAGGTACTCGGGGGTCCGGCCCACCATCAGGCCGCCGACGAAGATCGCGAGGAGGGCGTTGATGAGGAGCGTCCCGAACCCGGTCCCGACCCCGCCGGGCGCGCACTGCAGGAACATCCCCCACAGGAGCACCGACTGGGCGCCGGGGGTGAGCGCGCCGAGCGACATCGTCGTCGCCCCGACGTTCCCGTAGACGCTGACCCCCTGGAACAGGACCGACTCCGACATCGTGAACCGGGACTCGGCCCCGACGAAGTACCCGCTCGTCTGGGTGACCCCGGCCCCGTTGAGGAGCGTGTTCGCCGACTCGAACCAGAAGAGAAGGAGGAGCGCGGTGACGAAGATGATCAGGATCGCGCCGATGTGCGGGTACGCCTCGTTCGGCCGCTTGACCATCCGGCCGAACAGGAACGGCGCGGAGAACGGGATGAGCATCATCAGGACGATCAGGATCATGTTGGTGAACGCGGACGGGTTCTGCAGCGGGTGCCCGGCGTTCGCCGCGAAGTAGCCCCCGCCGTTCGATCCGATCATCTCGATCGAATCCCACGTCGCCACGGGGCCGGTGGGGACGGCCTCGAACCCGCCGCCCAGGAGCGCGTGCTGGGTGCTCTGCGCGAGCGTCTCGGGGACGCCCGCGAACAGGAGGACGAGGCCGCCGAGGACCGCGAGCGGGACGACGATCCGAGTGAGGGAGCGAATAATGTCGGCCCAGAAGTTCCCGATTGTGCCGTCCTTGCGGAGGAACCCGCGGATGAAGGCGACGATGACGACCAGGCCCGTCGCGGCCGACAGGAACATCAGGATCTGGAGGCCGAACAGGGCGCTGAACAGCGACGCGGAAGACTCCGGGGCGTAATGCTGGAAGTCGGTGTTGGTGGTGAACGAGCTCGACGTGTCGAACGCGAGGTCCCACGTCATCCCCGGGACGTGCCAGGAGTTCAGCGGGAGTGAACCCTGCTCGAACAGGAGCACGAAGACGAACACGAGGGCGACGGCGTTGACGAGGATCAGCGCGCCCGCGTACTCCTTCCAGCCCATCTGACGCCGGGGGTCGACCCCCAGGATCCGGTAGAAGAACCGGTCGATCGGGTCGACGACGGGGTCGATGACCGTGGGGCGGCCCGTGTAGACCTTGGCCATGTAGCCGCCGAGCCAGCGGGCGAGCAGCAGCCCGATCCCTAGGGTGAACAGGATATCGACGACGGAGCTAGTGGGGAGCATGCCTCGGTCCTCCGGGCGGGGTTGCCTTAGCAACCCAGCCGGGGCGTGGGATCACCGTATGGGATCTCCGCCTCGGGGGGGGACGTTCGGCGCCGGAAAGCCAGCGCGGAGGCGGTGCGGACGGCGAGGGTGCTCGGGGTCGTAGAGCCTCTGGACGGCCGAGCCGGGATTCCGTTCTTAACCCCATCGCTTGAGGCGCTCGTGCGGTGCGATGGCATGCCGTGGGGCCGCCGGTCCGGGGGTGAGAACCGCGGTCGGCCGGGCCGCCGAGTCCCGCGATAGAACCATATCCCATCCGACCGCTCAATTCGAAGGACGACGCGACGGCCTGCCCGGCGATGGGACGGTGCCCACCCCCCGACCGGGGGGTCGGGTCGGGGGCAACCCGCACTCGCCCCGAACCTGGGATTCTGCCGGGCGACGGCGGTTCCTCGAGCGCGACGATGACCGACCTCTGGTTGGCCGCGACGGGGGTCGCGAATCTGGCGGCCACGCCCGTCTACGCCTACGTGGGGGCCCGGTTGTACGAACGACGGGTGCCGAGCCCGGCCCGCCTCCCCGCCGCCCAATTCTCGATCTGGTGGTGGGGACTTGGAGCCACGGGGGCGATCACGGGGGCCGAGGGGCTCGTCGCCGCCGTGGGGACTCTCCAGCTGGCGCTCGGGCTCACGATGTACCTCGTCACCGTTCTGGCGGACTGCGTGATCCTCTGGGGCCTCGTCGGGTACCTCCTCTACCTCTACACGGGGCGCAACTACCTCGTGCCGCTCAGCGCGTTCTACGCGGTGTTCTACGTCGTGACCCTGTACTGGATCCTCGCCAGCGGCCCGAGCTCGATCTCCGTCGCGTCCGGAAAGCCCATCGTCGTCTACGCCCACGTGGTGGGGGGGCCGATACTTGCGTTCGTGCTCCTCGGGCTCATCGTCCCCGAGCTGATCGCGGTCGTCCTCTACGCGTCCCTGATCCGTCGGACAACGGACCGGACCCTCCGGTACCGGATTGCGTTCGTCAGCGCCGCGATCGGCCTGTTCTTCCTATTCGGGTTTTTCGCTCCGACCGGGAGCGTTTGGGCGTTGGTCACCGCCGTCGTGGACGCAGTCTCGGCCGTCCTCGCCCTCATCGCCTTCTTCCCGCCGAGCGCCGTCCAGCGGGTCCTGCGAGTCCGACCGGTCGACACGGAGGACGAGTCCGGTGAGGGGGTGCAGGTCTCGGTGTGACCGCGATCCCCGAATCGACCCCCCGGACGTACCGCGAACCCCCGGACGGGGCCGGCCGGACGGACGACCCTCGTTCCCCGTCTCCGAACTGTCGGCGGTGACCGTGGCCGTCTTCCTGTTCCGCCGGAACGCCCCGATCGGGGAGCTCGTTCCCCCGCTGGCCCAGCTCGAGGAGGTGCTGCCGGGCGCCATGCTCGCGCTCGATGACCGGGGGGTGGTCCGGTACGCGAGCCCCCGGCTCGCCGCCCTCCTCGGCTATCCGAAGTCGGAAGTGCTCGGCCAGCCGTTCGGACGGATCTTCCTTGCCACGGCCCAGCCGTTCGTCGTCGGCCTCCTCGACCTCGCTCGCTCGTCGGGCCGTCCGGAGCGGGTCGAACTCCCGGCCCGGCAGCCCGACGGCTCGAAACGGCTGGTCGAGGCGAGCGTCGACTGGTGGCCGAATCCGAGTCCCGGGGGGTTCGCCGTGTACCTCCGGGACCTCTCCGAACGGGAGGAGCTGGTCGAAGCGCTCGCGACGCGCGCGGCCGAGCTCGCCCGCTCCAACCGCGACCTGGAGCAGTTCGCCTACGTCGCCTCCCACGACCTTCAGGAGCCGCTTCGCATGGTCGGGAGCTACACGCAGCTCCTCTCGCAGCGCTACAAGGGCCAGATCGACGCGGAGGCGGACGAGTACCTCGGGTTCGCCCACGACGGGGTCGTCCGGATGCGGGAGTTGATCGACGACCTCCTCGCCTTCGCCCGCGTCGGGACCCGAGTCAACCCGCTCGGTCCGGTCGCGACGAATGACGTCGTCGACCAGGCGAGGCACAACCTGGAGGCCACGATCACCAGCCAGGGCGCCGTGGTCGAACGGGGGGAGCTCCCGGAGGTTGTCGGAGATTCGACCCAGCTCCTCCAACTCTTCCAGAATCTGGTCGCGAACGCCCTGAAGTTCCACGGCGGGCGCCCGTCCCGGGTCCGGGTGGAGGCGCAGCGGTCGGGCGCCGAGTGGACGTTCACCGTCGCGGACAACGGGATCGGCATCCCGCCGGAGTATCACGGCCGGATCTTCGGGATGTTCCAGCGCTTGCACGGACGAGGGGAGTACCCGGGGACCGGGATCGGCCTCGCGATCTGCAAGCGGGTCGTGGAGCGCCACGGAGGCCGGATCTGGGTGGAGAGCTCGGGGGTCGAGGGCGAGGGCTCGAAGTTCCGGTTCACCCTCCCCGCGGAGGGACCGAAGTCCGTGAGGCCCGTCTCCCCCGCCGTGGCGGGGGCTAGCACTCCGGCCGCGCGGCAAGCCCAGACGCTGATCGAGGACCGCCTTCGGCAGCTGATCTGAGCGCTCGCGGGTCGACTCGGGCCGGACGGGGCGAGCCGATAGAGAGAAGGCCCCGGAGGACCTTCCTAGCGGCGCTGTGGGAGGGGGCGGCATGGGTCGGAGCGGCCGATTGCAGGTCCTCGTCGTCGACGACAGCCCGGCGGACGTTCGCCTGATCCAAGAGGCGATGCGGGCCAGCTCGATCCAGCACGACCTCAACGTCGTGTGGGATGGGGAGCAGGCGATCGCCTACCTGCGTCGGTCGGCGCCGTTCTCCTCGGCGCCGCGCCCTCAGTTGATCCTCCTCGACCTCAACATGCCGCGCAAGGACGGCCGCGCGGTCCTTCGCGAGATCAAGGCCGACGAGGAGCTCCGGAAGATCCCGGTCGTGGTCCTCTCTTCGTCCGGGTCTCCGGACGACATCGCCGGCTCCTACGACGCCCATGCGAACTGCTACCTCCGCAAGCCGGTCGATTTCGACCAGTTCCGAGGCCTCGTCCGCCAGATCGAAACGTTCTGGCTGACCGCGGCCGAGCTCCCGGACTCGTAACCCGCCCGGTCGAGAGGCTTCCCCGGTGGGCGGCGCCCCGATCCACGTCCTGGTCGTCGAAGACCAGCCGGCCGATGCCAAGCTCGTCGAGATCGCCCTCGCCTCGGAGCCGGCGGGGGCGTATCCGCTCCGCCGGGCGACCACGATCGCCGAGGCGCTCAGGGCCCTGGCCTTGGACGCCGTCGACGTGGTGCTGACCGACCTCGGACTCCCCGACAGCGCCGGGGTCGACGGCGTGGTCCGCCTCAAACGGGCGCGACCGGAATTGCCCGTGGTCGTCCTTTCGGGCGCCGACGACCCGGAGCGCCAACGGGACGCTCTCGCCGCCGGGGCG
>DASYOF010000347.1:0-2625 GCA_036007995.1 Thermoplasmata archaeon | reverse complement strand
CGGAACGTCGGATGCGATCGCTGGCCGGACCAGGACGGGACCGGGGACGGCCGCCACGGTGCAAGCAGCTTCTCCGGGGTTTAGCGACGCCGGTTCCCCAACTCGAACCGACCCGGAACTCGGTCCCGGTTAGGATGAATCCTTGATGAACCCCTCCGCCGCTTCGACCCGCGGCGCATCGGAATGGCGGCGGGGGAGACAGATCGCACGGTCGACGAACGCGCCCGCCGGCAGCTCCGAGACGGCGCCCTCGGAGGGCTGCTCCTCGTCGCGCTGATGAACGTCGCGGGGATCTCGCTGACCCTATTCGTATCGGTCACCGATCACTCGAGCGACGCCGGCGTGTTCCCGGCGATGTTCGCGAGCATCCAGGGAGCGGTCCACGTGATCCTCGGTTTCGCGCTCTTGATCGGCGGGATCTTCCTGATCTTCCCCGCCCGAAAGTGCGCGGACCGTCGGTTCCTCCCCCTCACGCTCATCGCGCTCGCGTCGCTCTCCGTCGCCGGCTACGCCGGGTACCACTTCGTGCTCTCGGGGGAGAACACCTACTCGTTCGTGATGGAGATGGGGTTCCTCGGCGTCGTCCTCTCCCAGGCGCTCATTCTGGCGTTCCTCATCGCTCCTCCCGGTCCACCCCGGCCGCGCGGCGAGATCCCCACGGCCCTGCCGATCCCCGTGCCCCGCACCGTCCCGGCACCGCCGGATGCCTAGGGCGGACCAACACGAGGGTCGATCCGCGATCCAAATCCTTGGTCTCGGTGGGGGCCTGGGGGACACCCGGATCGGAGCACCTCGGGACGGCCCAGACGAAACCCAGCCGGGGCGTCCGGACCCTCGACCCGCCCGTGGGTTTATGCGCCGGAATCCGTACGGGGACCGGCGGCGCCTCGTGCGAGGGGTTGACGTGGAAGTTGACGCCGCCAGAAATCCGCCGACACGATCCTCGGGTCGCGTCGCTCGGTCCTCGAGGGCGCGCGGTACCGTGCTCGCGGCGGTCCTGGCCATCTCGGTGGTCCTGTTCCTCCTCCTCAGCGACGTACCGACGACGGCCGCGCAACCCAATCTCGGCGTAGCCGCGACCCCGGCATCACCGTACTCGCCCGCTCGACTGGACTCGCCCGGCGCGGTCTCCGCGCGAGCCTCGGACTCGGGCGCGGCGCGATCCTCGCTCTGCCTGCTCGGCGTAATCCGCTCCTGCGCCCCGAGCGGGAGCCCGTCTCCGGCCCGACCGGGGCCGTCGGCCTCCGGGACACCCTCGTCGTGGACCAACATCACCCCGCCCGACGGCCGACCGAACCCCGTCGGTCGCGAGCTCGCCTCGCTCACCTACGATCCGGCCGTCCATGGGACGATTCTGTTCGGTGGCGCGCAGAACGGGCCCCCCTACTGGGAAAACGACACGTGGGTGTTCTCGAACAACAACTGGACGGTCCTCGTCGCCAATTCGTCCTGCACGCCAACCACCTGCCCGTCTGCCCGGGAGGACGCCATGATGGCGTACGACGCGACGCTCGGCGGCGTCGTACTGTTCGGTGGGGCGATCTCGATCCTCGGCTTCACAACGGCGTACAACGACACATGGCTGTTCTCCGGCGGGGTCTGGCGGAACCTGACCTCGACGGCCGGCGCCGCCCCGTCGCCCCGGTTCGGGTCGGCGATGGCCTGGGATTCGCTCGACAACGACATCGTTCTGTTCGGGGGCGCCCTCGCGAGCGGGGTCACCCTCGGTGACACCTGGACGTTCAACGGCACGTGGACGAACATCAGCGCCTCCGTCAACGCGAACCATCCCTCGCCTCGCGCGGGCATGGCCATCGCCGACTCGCCCAGCGGCTACCTGCTCATGTTCGGTGGGGAAGCCTGGAACGGCACGGCGGCGAATATTCTGGTCGACCAGACCGGTTCGTGCGTTCTCCCCGACGTGGCGTGGTGGTTCTACGCCGACCAGTGGATCCACATGAACTACGGCGGGGTCTGCCCGCACCTCCCCGGCCCGACCCCCGCGCCGCATCCCGGGGTGCAAGCCGCGGGGTACCCGGCGCCGTGCGGACGCATCGGAGCCTCGCTCGGCTTGAGCCCGAAGAATGAACGGTTCGTCCTGTACGGCGGGTACGGCGTGGCGAACACGCAGCTGACGTACACCTGCAACGGTCCGATCGGCTACCTGAACGACACGTACGTCTACACCAACCCCCCCGGGAACGGCTTCGACTGGGCGTACGCCGGCGACGCCGGAGACCCGTCGAACCGGTCGTACGCGGCGGCAGCGGCCGACCTCACCGACGGCTACTTCATCCTGTTCGGCGGCGGGAACGGGGCGAGCGTGCTGAACTCGACGTTCCGATACTACGCGCTCGTTCACGCAAGGTTGACGGGGCCTACCGGGATCGACACGAACTCCTCCCACCTCGGGTTCAACGTTCCGTTCCAGGTCCAGGGCTCGGGCGGAAGCGGTTCGCTTGACTACACCTTCGTCGTCCAGGGGCTCCGCAGCTCGAGCGGTCTCGTGGACGGCGGCTCGACCGACTGCGCGAACTTCACGAGCCTCGGCACCGATTACGGCCCACTGCCGTTCGACGGGACGTGGCTGGTCGACTGCCAGCCGAGCGCCTCGAGCTTCAACGT
>DASYOF010000346.1:0-2777 GCA_036007995.1 Thermoplasmata archaeon | reverse complement strand
CCCCGTGGTCCGGTGGGCTCGCCGGTCCGGCGTTCCGACCGTCCTCACGTACCACATGGACGCCGACCTCGCTGGGGCGTCGAGCGTCCCCGGGGCCGGGGCCATCACCCCGGCGTACCGGCGGCTGTCGGCGTTCCCGGCGCTCGCGAACTGCGACGTCGTCGTGTCGAACAGTCGGGGGTACGCCGAAGCGTCTCCGGTGCTCTCCCGGTACCTGTCGAAGGTTCGGGTCATCCCGAAAGGGGCCGAACCCGACCGGCTCGGCCTCGGCCGGCCGTACCGCCGGGTCCGTCCGCCCTCCGTCCCTTCGGACGTCGGGGGAAAGACCGTCGCCTTCGTCGGGCGGCTCGTTCCGTACAAGGGGGTCTCGGTCCTCCTCGAGGCCGCCGGGATCCTCCGCCGGGAGGGGCTCGCCTTCACGGTCTTGATCGCCGGACGGGGGCCGCTCCTCGAGTCGCTGCGCGCCGAGGTCGCCACTCGCGGACTCGGCGACATGGTCCGGTTCCTCGGGTTCGTCCCCGACGGCGAGATCGGGGACCTCTACAGGTACGTGGACGTCGTCTGTTGCCCGTCGATCGGGACGCTCGAATCGTCCGCGACGGCCCTCGAGGAGGCAGCGATGTGCGGGACCCCGGTCGCCGGGAGCTCGCTCCCCGGGGCGTCCGAGTCGATCCCGAACGACGGGGTACGGGGGATCCTCGTGCCGCCGCGCGATGCGAACGCGCTCGCGGTCGCCCTCCGGAAGCTCCTCGAAGCGGAGCGCCCCACCGGCACCCCGAGCATCCGGACCTGGGCGGACGTCACCGCCGACTACGAGCGGCTGTTCGCCGAACTCGGCGCCGCCCCGGCGTAATCTCTCCCGCCGGGAGCCGTGCGACGGTTCGCCCACGCAACTCTCTTAAAGGGGAGCGGGTCCGACCGCCCCGAAGCGACGGGGACGATGAAGGAGCGCGGATTCTGCACCTGGCTGACGGGGCTGCCGAGCGCCGGGAAGACGACGATCGCGAAGGAGCTCACCCCGAGACTGCTCGCGATGGGCCGGTACACGGAGCTGCTCGATGGCGATGAGATCCGCAAAGGACTGAGCGCCGACCTCGGCTTCGACCGCAAAGCCCGCGAGAGCCACGCCGCGCGCGTGACGTACGTCGCGAAGGTCCTCGCGCGCAACGGCGTCATCCCGATCGTCGCCCTGATCAGCCCGTACCGGTCGTCCCGCGCGAAGGCGCGGGTCGACATCGGCAGCTTCATCGAAGTGTACGTCAACACCCCGCTCGAGCTGTGCGAGCAGCGCGACGTGAAGGGGCTCTACAAGAAGGCCCGCGCCGGCGAGATCCACGAGATGACCGGGGTGGACGACCCGTACGAACCCCCCGAGCACCCGGAGATCATCGTCGACACCCGGAACTCGACCCCCGCGCAGTCCGCGGAAAAGATCCTGACCGAGCTCCACCGGCTCGGCTGGCTCCCCCAATAGCGCGCGCCCACGTCGGCGGGGGCGCCTAGCCCCCGCCGACCCCCCGGATCCCGGTCGGCCGTCAGTTCTGGACGACGTCCGGCTGTCGGAGGATCTCGGCGACTTCGGGTCGGAGGATCTCCGCCGGCAGCGGCTGGCCCTCGCTGAGCGCCTTGCGGATCCGCGTCTGGCTGGTGTCGACGCGGTCCTCCTTGGGGTGGGGGCACGTCTTCATCGTCGCCATCCAGCCGCACTTCTTGCACAGCCACGCCTCGTCGTAGCAGAGGGCGTCGATCCCGACCGGGAACTCGTCGAAGATCCGGTGGCAGGCGTACGGGTCGTAGTACTTCCCGACGCCGGCCTGGTCCCGTCCGACGATGTACGACGAGCAGCCGTAGTTCTTCCGGACGATCGCGAGGAACAGGGCGGCCCGGGGGCCGGCGTAGCGCATCGTGATCGAGAACGCCGCGAGGTGGACCCGGCTCGGGACGTGGTAGTTCTTGACCAGCGCCCGGTACGCCGCGAGGATGACGTCCGGCCGGTAGTCGCCCTTCTTGAGGCGACCGACGACGGGGTGGATCAGGAGCGCGTCGACGTCCTGCCGTTCGAGGGTGAGCCGTTGCAGGTACTCGTGCGCGGTGTGCGGGGGGTTGCGGCACTGGTACGCGGCGACCCGGCCCCACCCTTTCGCGTCGAAGAGCGCGCGCGTCTCGGCCGGGCCCATCTCGTCGCTCCCGGTCGGGAGCTCCAGACGATGAACGAGGTCGATCGAGCCCGCGAGCGCGACGTCGCCGGTGGCCATGACATCGGCCACGTTCGGGTGGGCGGTTTCCGTCGTGGCGTAGGTCGACTGCGCCCACGCCTTGCGGTCCGGCTGGAATTTCTCGGAGAGGTGGAGGATCGCGATCAGCCGGTCCTTGTCGTCGAGGATGGCCGCCTCGTCCCCGGCCTTCAGCCCCGCGATGACGCGCGCGTTCTCCGCGCCGGGGGGCGTGAGGACGATCGGCATCGACCACGGGAGGTCGTTGGCGAGACGGGTCTTGGTCAGCACCCGTTCGAACGTGGCGTGGTCCATGAATCCCTCGAGCGGGCTGTAGCCGCCAATCCCGAGCTGCTGGACGTCGTAGAGGTCGTCGATCGACGGGTGGAGCTTCGGCAGGTGGGCCACCTCGGCCGCGCGGCGGGTCCGGTCGGCCTCGGACAGCTCGCGGTTGATGAGCCGTCCGCCGTGGGGGGCGGTCCTCATTCCGCGGACCTCCGGGTCGCGGGAATCGATTGGGAATCCGAGCCGTCGCCGGGGCGGAGTTCGTTGGTGCGCATCGTC
>DASYOF010000345.1:0-3051 GCA_036007995.1 Thermoplasmata archaeon | reverse complement strand
GGCAGGAGCGCAACGGGCGGTCGGACCGACCGCGGCCGAGGTCACCCGGCGCTACATCGAAGACCACCCGGCGGTCCGCGATTGCCTCTCGTACAACATCCTGAACTTCACGAGCCTCGCGAAGCGGATCCGCCAGGACACGGGGCTCGCCAACCAGGAGGCGATCGAGGTCGCCTGCCGACGCTACCAGCGCCAGATGCGCGCGGACCGGAGCCTCGAGTCCCGGGTCCTCGAGGTCGTGAAGGGGAGCCGCCTCGAGGTCCGCACCCGCGTCGCGATCGTCACGGCCCGTTCCGATTGGGAGATGATGGGCCGGGTGCTCGAGACCGGTCGCACGCTCCTCGCCGACCGCCGCCACCTGCTCCAGCTTCTCCAGGGCCCGAGCGCGGTCACGATCCTCTGCGAGGAGGACCTGGTCGACGCCGTCGTCGCGGCGACCGGCAGGCGGGCGACGCTCGGGGTCCACCGACGTCTCTCGGCCGTCACGGTCCGCAGCCCCGAGACGATCGTCGAGACCCCCGGGGTCCTCGCCTTCCTCGCGGGGGCGCTGTTTCGCTCCGGGATCAACTCGCTCGAGCTGATGAGCGTCTATACGGATTCGACGTTCGTCGTCCGCGAGGCGGATGTGCTGCACGCGTTCCAGGTGCTGTCGAGCCTTGTCCACCCGGCCGAGCCGGAGCCGACCGGCTTCGAGTAGGCCGCCCGGAGGGCCTCCATTCTCGACGGGCCCCGGCCGCCGGAGAGGTATATATCAGCCCGGAGTTAGGACGTCACCCCGAGCCGAGTTGTTCTCGCTCTGGCGCTGGTGAACCGATGTCGACCGAACCTCGCGTGCGGATGCCGTTCGCGGCACGCCGGCGCGGATTGAGCACTGTAGTCTCTGCGATCCTGATCGTTGTCGTCCTCGCCATCGTCGGCGTGGGCAGTTACGCCGTCCTCGGCGGCTTCTCGAAGCCGACCCCGTTGACGTGCGAGCCGATCACCGCGCCGGCGTGCGCGCGGTTCCAGAACCTGCACGACATCACGCTGATCTTGCCGTTCAAGTCGGTCCAGCAAGGCAACACCGTTCCGTTCACCGCGTCGCTCCCCGCGGGCGAACCCACCAGCACCTACACGTTCAATTTCGGCGATGGGACGAAGCCGGTCGCGAGCGGGTCGCCGACCATGAGCCACGCCTTCCACGACATCGGCACCTACCTCGTCTACGTCACCGCGAGCGTCCACGGCGTCCTCCACGACAACCTGTACGGGCTCGTCCAGGTGCAGGTCACCTCGTCGTACTCGGCGACCACCGCGGGGAACGTTCCCGGGATCTCTGGCTCGATCGTCTCCAACTCGACCGCCCACGCGGGCACCCCGCAAGTCACGGCGGCGATCGCGCCGGGCCAGTCGGTCACGGTGACGGCGTCGTACACCTCCGCCCCAACCGACCCCTCGTTCGCCGTCACGACCCCGAAGATCACCACGAGCGGTTCGCTCTCCGGCGAGCTGCCGACGAACGCGTCGGACACCGCGACGGCGACGTTCTCCTCGCCGGGGGTCTACAACATCACGTTCCAGGGCGGCGCCAAGAGCGCGAACACGACGGTGCCGGTTGACTACAACTGGACCGTCTTCGTCGGCGCGGTCGGCGCCCACCCCGGCGTCGCCGGTCTGACGAACGCGCGGGACCCCCACCCGGGCACCATCCTCGCGTACGAACTCGCGCCGGGCGGCGCGTTCTCCGAGGACCCGGCGATCGACTACGAAACCGTCGGCGCCGAGGCGATCTTCAACGTCTACCAGACGCTCCTGACGTACAACGGGACCCTGACCGGGCCGTCCCCGGACGACTTCGTCCCGCAGCTCGCGACGTGCGTCCCGGGGAGCGCGCAGTGCCAGCGGATGTACGGCGGCGACACGCTCGTCAACGGCTGGAACTACACGTTCGTGATCCAGTCGAACGCGTCGTTCTACGACCCGGCGACCGGAAACCACTGGGGCGTCTACCCGACTGACGTCGAGTTCTCGATCCTTCGGACGCTCGGCTTCACGAACCTGCCGTTCCCCACCGCGAACCCCGGCTGGATCATCGGCCAGTCGCTGCTGAGCCCGGGGAACAACACCTGGGACTCGCTCCACGGGGCGTACAACAACACGCCGCTCAACGCCTCGAACACCATGACGATCAACGGCTCGACGTGCCAGTCGATCGGGGCGCTCGCCCCGAACGCTCCGGACCACGGCTGCATCACCTTCCACGTGAACGGCCACAACGAGAACTGGCCGTACTTCCTCGAGCTGCTGGCGGACCCGCTCGGCGGGGCCGTCGTCCCGTGCGGCTGGTTCAGCGCCCCGTCCCAGGCGGCGGGGATCCCGTTCTGGACCCGCGGCAACATCTCCGGCTCCGGCGACCAGCCGTGCGCCACGCCCGGCAACGACTCGCTCGGCGTTCCGTTCGGTGCGATGCCGCCGAGGGGCTGGGACCAGTGGCAGCAGCTGGGGAGCGGCGCCTTCGGCACCTACCTCGGGCACGTCCAGTGGAACATGGTCGGGAGCGGGCCGTACTCCGTCGGAACCTACCAGATCGCCGAAGGGTACACGCTGAAGGCGAACCCCGCCTACGGCTCGAACCCGTTCTGCACGTGGACCGGGTGCCAGCCGGCGCCGCACACCTACGCGGGCACCGTGGAGGTCACGTGGGAGACGTCGGCGCAGCCCGGTGAGCAGTCGGACATCGCCGGTACGGCGGACTTCGCGACGATCCCGTCGACCGACTTCTCGCTGTTCATCCAGCTGATCAACCTCGGCAAGCTCCAGGCGATCAGCGCGCCGACGATCAGCATCGGGTTCCAGGCGTTCGACCTGAACTTCAACGTCGGTACCTCCCAGCGGTACACGACGACCACGATCAACGTCCACTCGGACTTCTTCAGCTACCTGGGGATGCGCGAGTTCTTCTCGCGGGCGTACCCGTACGCGACGATCGAGAACACGATCAACACGAAGGATGGGATCCAACTCGGGTTCGACTACGGCGGGGCGATCCCGCAATTCATGGCGAACTACTAC
>DASYOF010000344.1:0-5228 GCA_036007995.1 Thermoplasmata archaeon | reverse complement strand
AGCCCAAATGGAAGATCGCGGCCCGGACCATCGATGCGGAGCTCGGGGAGGCGCTGGGCCAGTTGTACGTGGCCCGACACTTTCCGCCGGAAGCTCGCGCCCGGATGCAGGCGCTCGTCACCGACCTGCGTGAGGTGTTCCGAGATCGTCTGACGCGCGTCGATTGGATGACCGAGCCCACCCGCAAGAAGGCGCTCGCGAAGTTCGACCGATTCACGGCCAAGATCGGCCATCCCGACCGATTTCGCGATTACTCCTCGGTCGAGGTGCGACGCGACGATTACGCCGGCAATCGCTTGCGGACGACCGCCTTTGAGGTCCGACGTCAGATGTCGCGGATTGGGGGCCCGGTCGACCGGACGGAGTGGGGGATGACGCCGCAGACCGTCAACGCGTACTTCAGCCCGACCCAGAACGAGATTGTGTTCCCCGCCGGGATCCTCCAGCCCCCGTTCTTCGACATGACCATGGACGATGCCGTGAATTACGGGTCGATCGGGGCGGTCATTGGCCACGAGATCACCCACGGCTACGACGACCAGGGTCGCCGCTTCGATGCGGAGGGAAACCTCGCCGACTGGTGGGACACCGCCGATGCCCGGGAGTTCGATGCGCGGGCCAAGTTGGTCGCGGAGGAGTACAGCCGGCTCGAGGCCCTTCCCGGAGTTCACGTCAACGGGGAGCTCACGCTCGGCGAGAACATCGCGGACTTTGGCGGCGTGAGCCTCGCCTACGACGCGTTGCAGCGGCGGATCGCGTCGACCGGCGCCTCGCGCACGCCCGTCGAAGGGTTCACGCCGGAGCAGCGATTCTTCCTTTCGTGGGCGCAGTCCTGGCGACAGAACTGTCGTGACGCGGAGCGCCGCCGCCGACTGACGATCGATCCACACTCCCCGGGGGAATTTCGAGCGGTCGTCCCGCTCGTGAATCACCCCGAGTTTGCCAAAGCGTTCCCTCCCCGGTCGGCGCCGCCCACCGGGGGAGATGCGCCGGCCCGGGCCCGGATCTGGTAGGCACCGCGGCCGCCCAGGGACGGGCGCCGAACCCTGACCGGGCCCGCTGGCCACGGGCCGGGCTGATGGGCCAGGGGGCCTCCGAGCGCGGTCGGCAGGATCCTCCTCCGGCGAAGCCGGACGAGCAGGGAACCCCGAGGGGCACGCAACAGCGTATCGGCGGTCGGTGGGGGCGGATGCGCTGGGACCCACGGACTCGGGGCCGAATTCGCTCGGGGCCCTGCCCCCCCTCGTCGAGTCCGACGCATCGGCTCCGAGCCGTACGTATCGAATATATCCGGAGGCGGTTTATGAACCGCGTCCCGTTCCTCGAGAGCCGATGACGGCACCGACGCGACGGCCGACGATGGGAACTCAGTCCGATCAACTCTCAGAACCCTCGTGGTCGTTCGGGTGGTCCAGCCGAAGCGGACCCGCTCGACCTGGGAGGGCGACGGCCGCGTTCGGCGTCGTGCTGGTGCTCCTGCTCGTCGTCGTCGCCGGACTTGCGAGCGCCGGACCGAGGGGCATGTCGGTCCATCCCTCGAGCGTTCGGACCGTCTCGGCGAATCCCGGCGACCTGCTCGCCCAGGCCCGGACGACCGCAGCCGCCGGAGAAGGGCCGGGAGCGGTCGCGGCCCCCTCGACGCTCGGTCATCCGTTCGCCGGCCCGAACGTCTCGTTCGGTGTGGCGATGGCCTACGACGTGGCAGACGGCTACGTCCTCGCCGTTTCGCTCAACGCCACCTCCGGAGTCAACAACTCGACGTACGGCCCGAGCGAAATCACCTGGAAGTTCAGCCACGGGAACTGGAGCGAGATCCCCACGAGTGGGAGCGTGCCGGCGACGCTCACGCCCGGGATGGTCTACGACGCCCGCGACGGGTACGTCGTCCTGTACGGGGGGTACCTGATGGCCACACTCCCCGCGCAAGTCACGAATCAGACGTGGAGTTACCGGGGCGGGACCTGGACGAACCTCACGGCCACGAGCTCGGCTCCGACCGCGGTGGACTTTTCGAACCTCGTGTTCGACGCCTCCGACAACTACGTCCTCCTTGACGACGAGCTCGGCCTTTCGGCAAGTCCCAACGGCACACTCTGGACGACTTGGTCGTACGCCAACGGGACCTGGGCGAATCTCACGTCCACGGCCGGCCCGGCGCCGCCCTCGTTCTTCGGCGGGATGACGTACGATGTGCGCGACCAGTATGTCGTCTACTTCGGGGGAGAGACCCTCGCCGACCAACTGACGAACGCTACGTGGACGTTCCACACCGGGGTCTGGACGAACGTCAGCGGCAGCGTCACGAACGCTCCGGGCGGCCGACTAGGCTTCGGGATCACGTACGATGCCTCTCGCCAGGCGGTGCTGCTCTACGGGGGCCTCGTCCACCTACTCGTCTTCAATTGGTCGGAGTACGGCGGGGACACCTGGGAGTACGCGAACGGGACGTGGACCCAGATCTCCGCCAACGGAACGGTCTACAATCCCCAGGGGTGGAACACTCCGAGCATGAACATGGTGTACGACCCGGCGGACAACGAGACCGTGCTGTTCGGGGCGAACATCACCCAATCGGCCGCCATCGCCGTGACCTGGACGTTCGCGAGTTCCACGTGGACGGTGGCGGCGCCGGTGTTCGCTCACGTCGAGGTGGCGACGGACGTGGGCCACGCCATCACGTTCTCCGTCACCCAGTCGCTGAATCCCGGGGGGCTCTCGTACACCTACGCCGGGCTGCCGACGGGGTGCGCGACCGCCAATGTGTCCGAACTGGAGTGTGTCCCCACCTCGGCGGGATCGTTCCGGGTCGTCGTCACGGTGACCGGGGCGGGCGGGTTCGATGTTTCCACGGCGACCGCGCTGACGGTCAATCCGGCGCCGGCGCTCCTTCGCTTCGAGGATTCTACGGCGACCGGCGAGGTCGGGATCCCGATCGGCTTCGCGGTGACGGCGGGGAACGGCACTGGGTCGCTCTCGTACGAGTACGGGGGCCTCCCCACCGGCTGCTCCACGACCAACGCGGCCGACTTCGACTGCGTTCCCACCGCCTCCGGGACCTACTCGGTCACCGCGAGGGTGACGGACTCACTTGGGGTCTCCGTGCTCGGTACTCTCCCGCTGACGGTCGTGCCGTCGCTCGCGATCGCCGCCATCGCACCGAGCCACCCCCAGATCGACGTCGGTCAGGTTCTCTCGGTGGCGACGAGCCTGGTGGGCGGGCTCGGTCCGTTCGGGTTCACGTATGCCGGCCTGCCCGCCGGATGCGCCAACGCCGAGAACGCGACCTTGTCGTGCCAGCCGACCGCGACGGGCTCGTTTTCGATCGAGGTGACCGCGGGAGACTCGCTCGGTGGATCGGCCCGCGCCTCCACCGGCATCGCGGTGAACCCGCTCCCGAAGGTGACCTCCCTCGTTCCGTCGAGCGCGACCATCCTCTCCGGAGGATCCGTCCAACTGACCGCGACGGTCTCGGGCGGGACGGCGCCGTTCCATTATGCCTACGAGGGCCTGCCGTTGGCGTGCTCGCCGGCCGATGGCGCATTGGTCCGCTGTTCCGCCACGCCGAGCGGCCGATACACGGTAGTCGTGACCGTAACCGACGCCACCGGGGCCTCGGCCAACGCGACGGCGTCGTTTACCGCGAGTGCCGCCCCGTCCCCGGGTCCCTCGATGTCACGGGGAAACGGGTACTCGATTCTCGGCGGCAACGAGTTCTGGTGGGGACTGGCCGTGGGTGCGGCGGCGATCGGCGTCGCCGGGCTGCTCGGGTGGAATCGAATTCGTCTCGCCCGGCAGGGCGAGCAGATCGTTCAGGAACTGCGCCATCCTTCGACCGATGGATTCACGACGGCGACGGGCGAGCCCAGCAATCCCGCGAGTGGCCCCGGACGGGAGCCGTAGGTCCGGGGGAACGCAACGCACTGGCAAGGAGGCGGTCCCAATTCGGGCAATGCAAGTCTCGGCAGTCCGGTAGCGGGGTCTCGACGTGATCCCGCTCGATTTCGTCCTGGGTCTCGGCACGGGGCTCGCGTGCGCCGCGGGTCTGTACCTCCTCCTGCGCCACGTGGCCCATCGCACGCAGTCGAGCCCGACGCCGCCGCCCCCCGGCTCTGGGTCGCCTTCGACCTCGCGGGAGGGAATGGCACGGGACGCGGCTTCGCCCTCCGAAGCGGAGACACCCCACCCGGTTACACTCCTTCCTGAGACCCCGGTCCGTCGAGCGGAAGGTGCGTCGCGACCGGGGCCGGGGCGAGTTCCCGTTCCCGCCAATCCTGCGACCGCCGCAGAACTACCATCGGAACGGATCCGATTGTCTCACCGAGTCATCCTCCACGTCTTCGCCCAGGGAACGCTGCCCCCGGGCGCGATTGCGCCGCTGGGTCTATCGCAAGCGGGGATTGGGCAGGGACTCGGCATACCGCAAGCCGGGCTCGCGGCCGTCCTTCGACGACTTGAGGCGGCAGGAGTGCTGGTTGGGGAGCGGGCGCACGTCCAAGGTCGCGATCGTCGGCTCAAGGTGTACCGATTGACCGCTCGCGGCCTCGAGCTGGCGAAGGAGCTTCGCCCGGTCGGGTCGCTTGAGTCCGCCGATCGAGGGGCCGCGGGCATCGCGTCGCTCCCGGCGCCGCGCCTCCGCCCGCGCGGGGGCCCTTCGCTCGGCCAACCCTAGCGCGAGGAGCGCGGCCGATACAACGTCGGGGGCCCTCCTGAGGTCGTATCCCGGCCCCCCTCGCGTTGGGCGGGGGCGCGAGCTGGGGGACCGAGACGGCGGTACGACCCACCGCTAGTGGTCATACTGGGGCGGCGGGCGCAAGAGTAGGCGGACGAGCAACAAGAACAGGACGCCCACGTTCGCGCCTACCGACAGGACGAGGTTACCGGCCAGGATCGCACCGATCGCGATGAGGAATCCAACCACGGTGGCGATATGGACGATGCCGTACTTTGGCGGCCGGAACATCCAGTCAGAAACGGCAGCGCTGGACGAGGTCACCCGCGGACCCCCACAAGGCACCGAAGAGGGTGCACGGTATCACAATGCCGACATCGGGACGGCCGGGGCCGACGGCGAGGTGACGCGGCGCTTAGGTCCAATCCGCTAAGCTGCGGCCGCTCGACGGTCGGGCTGCATAGAGGGCGAATCTCCGCGCGCGCGATCGTTGAGCCGTCCGAACGGCTCGGCGCCGCGGCCGCCCCGGTCGAGGAGAAACGAGGGTGGGCGCGTGGCG
>DASYOF010000343.1:0-5338 GCA_036007995.1 Thermoplasmata archaeon | reverse complement strand
CGTTCGCGGCGATCGTGTGGTTGACGACGGCGAGCACGAACGACGCGTACGCTGCCTGGGTCGGGAAGTAACCGACCGACCCCTGGTAGCTGAGGGTCAGCGCCGTATCGAGCGGCATGCCCGGGGGGAGGAGGTTCCCGTCGCCCCAGTTGCCCGCGGGGAGGTTGAGGTAGGACGCCGCGTGGAGCTTCTCCGCGAGCTGGCTCGCCGCGTCGAACATCGTGAAGTTGAAGACCGGCGTCCCGCTCTCCGAATTCCACCCGGCGGCCGCGCTCAGTCCGAAGCGGATGATCGACGGGTCGAGAGGGCCGGCGAGGCTCGGGAAGTCCGCGTAGGTGAGGAGCGTGCTCCCGTTGATCGTCGGGTCGTGCAGGCTGAGACCGAGCGTGGTGACCGGCGTCGCCAGATGGTCGCCCGGCGTGACGACGACCGAGATCGCCGGCGCGGCGCTTCCCACGACCTCGAGAGTGACGTTCGCCCACGGGACGACCGCCCAGAGCGTGCCGCTCGTCAGGTTCGCGCTCCAATTCCCCGCCGGGCCGCCGCCGAGCGCCGTGACGTTCCACGACCAGTAGCTCAGCGCCGGGAGGTTCTCAAGTCCGGTCGGGAGCTGGCTCGGGAGCCCCCAGTGGACGATCGGGGCGGTGAACAGATGGAGGCGGACGTTCGGCACCGGCGCCGTCGTGCTCACGTCGATCGTGTACTGGCGAACGGTCAAGTTGCCGGTCGCCGGCCCGATCGTGTCCGTAACCACGACGTTCGTGCCGTTCCACGGCGTCTGCGCGGACTGGCCGTCCCCGACCATCACGGTCGGGAGCGCGGAGAAGGCGCGGAGACCCGCGACCACGGAAAGGTCGATCCCCGGGGGAGCCGCGAGCAGTCCGACGGGGGTCGCCAGCAGGACGACGACCAACGCCGGGCCCGCGAGCCTCCAGACACGCCCTCGAGGGTCCATTGAGAACACCGGCATCCCGTCGCGGAGCGACGAGGCAATGTTCGAATGACGTATCTACCCGCATAAATACGTAATGTCATTCCGAGCGGACTTCTCAATCCGGGCGGCCGCCGGCGGTCGTCGGAGCGCCTAGATATAGCCCCAGGATCGCAGGCGGTCCTCGACGTCGTCGGAGACGGCGGCCTCCGGCCCGTGGGCCATCCGGGTCGCCGCCTGGCGGACCTCGGCGGCGAGGGCGCCGAGCTCGGCGGACCGAGTCGGCCACAGGTCGACCGTCTCCGCCGGGTCGGCGACGATGTCGAACGCGCGCAGCCGGTCCTCCACGGCGTCGTACGTGACCTTCAGGTCGCCCTCGTACGCCGCCGCCAGGATCCGGTCGAACGCGTGCTTCCGCTGCTGGGACAGCCGACCGCGCTCGTGCTCCGGGATGATCGTCTTCCACACGAGGCCGTCCGCCGCCGCGAGCACCGGGCCGGGACGCGGGTGGTCCCGAAGGTGGCCGAGCGGGTACCCCGAGCCCGGGAGGAGCCCGGGACGTCCGGCGTCCTCGACGAGGGTCGGCGCAACATCCACCAGGCTCGCCCATCCGGTCCCCTCGCCCGCCCAGTGGGAATCCCTCGGCCGCCGGACCCAGAGGGGGACGCGGATCAACGGGTCCTCCAGCCGCAGCATGTGGAACAGGATGTCGTGTTCGCCGAACGCCTGACCATGGTCGCTCGTCACGACGACGGTCGTGTCGTCCCAACGACCGTGCTTCTGGAACACTTCCGCGATCGCCTGCAGGCGTTGGTCGGCCCCCGCCAGCATCTCGCGGGACAGGTCGTGGAGCTCCCGGTACTCCTTCGGGGTCGGCCGCCACGATCCGGCGAGCCAGCCGACATGGTCCTGGCGGGTCCCGGCCTCCCGGAGCCACTTGACGAAATGGCTCCGCCATTCCGCCGCCGGGTAGTACGGCTCGTGGGTCTCGAGCAAGTTGACGAACGCGAACACCGGCGACTCCGCGGGGGTCTCGCCGATCCACCGGTCGAGCGTCGGCTCGATCCACGCGGAGACGCCCGGGAGCTCGCGGCCGCTCGGGTGGCGGATCCGCTGGGCGAACCGCCCGGCGGAGTCCATGACGAACGGGTACCGGTAGACGACCCGCGAGGTGAGCTTGACCGCCTGCCACGCGACCCCACCCTTCACGCTGTGGAGCCCGGACGGAGCTCCGGGCGCGGAATCCCCGAGCGACTGCGGGGGGCGGCCGTCCCCGCCGGTGCGGTAGTACGGCTCCCACCACCCGGCCCAGGCCGCGCGGTCGAACCCCTCGGTGAACCCGAGATCGGGCGAGATCAGGTGGTTGGCCGAAAGCGACATCGTCCGGTAGCCGTGGGGGCGAAGGGCCGAGGGCAGTCGCGCCACCCCGTCGAGGAGCTTGAGGGCCGACTTCGCGTGGGCGCCGTGCTCCCACGGGTACAGACCGGTGAACAGGCTGGCGTGCGACGGCACGGTCCACGGCGCTGGGCTGATCGCCCGGGGAAACCAGAGGCTCTCGCGCCGGAGCCGGTCCGCGAACGGCATCGCGGTGGTTCCGGTGCGCCCGCCGGGGAAGTCGTCGGCCCGGCCACAGTCCAGGACCACGATGAGGATGTTCGGAAGGGGCGGGCCGCTCAGGCGATCCACCTCTCCCTGGGGCGTCCGAGGGGTCGTCGTGGCCGCTCCCCCGGCCCTCGGTGGGACACGGGCGGCGGCGCGCTCGGCTCGATTTTCGCGCCCATCTCGCCCGGAGACGGGAGCCCCGAGGCTTAAGACCACTCGGCCCGCCGGCACCGGGCGGCGGTCCGGGGCCAAATGAGATTCGGCCGTGGGGTGTTTGGGGGCCGAACCCCCCGAACATTACCGAGAGAGAACGTCCCCGGGCACCCCGATATATCCCATCGAGACTAGACCGAAACGAGAGTACCATGACGGACGCCCCGGAGTCCGCGACCGACGGCCATCCGCCTTGGCCCCGCCGGTGGCGCATCCTCGCGTTCGCGGTCGTGGCGACCGTGATCGTGATTGCGGTCGCGTGGATCGCCTCGTTCACCGCCCCCAACGCCGGCCCCCCGACCGTCGGGATCGCGAACGCTACGAACCTGCAGGTCGCGTCGGGCGGCCCGAACGCGGTGGTGTTCCCGTTCCAACTCGCGCCGAACACCGCCTCGGACGAGGATAGCGCGCTCTCCGTCACCACCGCCTCGGCCTCGTTCACGGTCGTCGTCCCGGCCTGCCTGCAAGCGAACGCGAGCGCCTGCCCGGGCGTGATCCTGGAGGTCTTGACGAGCAACCAGGTCTCCCAGTTCGCCACGCAAACGAACCTGACGCCGGTCTGGTGCACGAACTCCTCCGGCGGATCCTGCGCCGCGACGACCGGAGGCTCGTTCTCCATGGACCTCACCCAGTTCGCCGGTGCGCCGCTCGACCTCGTCGTGTGGAGCCCGTCCGGCGTCCAGTGGGCCGACGTGACGGCGCAGGGCACCTGGTCCACCTAGGCCCGGCGCGGGCCGTTCGGCCCGGGCCGATCACAGTCGCCGATTCGCGGCGCGGTGGGAGAACGAACCGGCCCGGCCGCCGGGCGAACCCCGGTCGACGGCGGTCGCCGGTTGGTTACGGCTCGCGAGCAGGCGTTTATAGGAATCCGTCGTGGGCGACGGGAATCCCTGTGCCGAGCGGTCCCCTCTCGGAAACGACGGGCCAGGGATTGGTCCGACGCAGGCGGGGCGAATGGTAGACGCGAGCGGAGCGGCCCCGAAGGTCGCGACTCCCCCGGCGGAGCCTTCCGACCCGGGCGAGGACGCATCGCCGGCCGCGGGCCTCTCGGAGTCCGCGGAGTTCGCCCTGGTCCTCGCCCTGATCGCCATCGCGATCGCGCTTCTGGAGTACTTCTACGCGCAGAATCCGATCCCTCCCGGCGTCGACCCGGGGGACTGGATCCAGCGGTCGTACGCGTGGGTCGGCCTCCCTCACCCGCCGGTGAATTCGGTTGGGTCGCCCTATCTGTACCCCCCGATGATCTTCCCGATCCTCGGGACCCTCCGCGTGGCGACCGGGTCTCCGGAGACGACCGGGCTCCTGTTCGCCGCCGGCCTGCTCGCGTCGTACGGCTTCACGCTCTGGATCCTCGCCCGGGCGGCGTTCGTCCTGCCGGCGCACCGGCTCGCCCTGGTGGCGCTCGGCCTGCTGAACGGCACGGTCGTCTCGATGCTGTTCTGGGGCGGGTACCCGAACTTCCTGGCGTTCTCGTTCGTCAACCTGACGCTGGCCTGCCTGATCCGGTTCTTGCGGGCGCCCTCGACCGGGCGCGCCCTCGGGACCTGGGCGTTCGCCTCGCTGACGTACTTGACCCACACGCTGACGTTCGACCTGCTGCTCGCCGTCGTGCTGCTCGCCTTCCTGTTCGTGCTCCTGCTCGGACGGCTCCCCTGGCGGCAGGTGTTCCACCGAGGGAACATCGCGGGACTTCTCCTCCTCGGGGCTGTGGTCGGTACGTACACGGCGCTCACCGACCTGTTCCACATCCCGCACATCGACTACCTCCACTCGAACCCCCCGGCGTTCACCCTGGTCGGCCTCGGCACGCTGTTCACCCCGCTCGCCCGCGCGCCCGCGATCACCCCGATGGGCGATTCGTTCATCCTGCCGCCGCTCCAGGTCGCCGGCCTGCTCGCCGTCGGTGGACTCCTGGCCCTGCTCGTTCCCGTGATTCTGGCTTGGCGGGTTCCCCGCCGCTGGGGGTTCCCCGTCCTCATCGGCGGGAGCTGGCTCGGACTGATGCTCCTCGCGCCGGTCGGCGGGTACTTCGTCCACGTGGACACCGACTACTCCCGCTTCGTGTACTTCTTCCCGCTCCCGTTCGCCTTCCTCGGCCTCGCGATCTACGAGGGGGCGCTGCCGCCCGGCCTTCTCGCGTCCGCCGCGGAGCCCGGCCCGGTTCCGTCGCCGCCGCCCTCCCGCTACCGGCTGTTCCGGCCCCAACCGTACTCGGCGCTCTCGGTCGGGGCGGTCGCGATCGCGATCGCCTTCCTGCTCGTGAACGTCACCGTGCCGACGATGGCCCTCGGGGAGCAGACCGATGCGACCGCCGCGCACGACGGCCCGTTCCTGGCCGCCGTCGACTACCTCAACGCGAATCCGGCCCACGGGGCGGTCCTGACGACGCAGTCGGCCGCCCGTTGGACCGAGGCGCTGACGAGCCGAGGGGCGTTCGACGCGGGTCCCACGTGGCTGCAGTTCGAGTCGTGGGAGATCACGAACGCCCAGGAAGCGTACTTCGCGCTGAACTCCGAGACGGCGGTGACCAACAACCTGCTCGTCGCGTCGTACTCCGGGTACGCCACCGCCTCGCTGAGCCAGGCGCCGATG
>DASYOF010000342.1:0-3816 GCA_036007995.1 Thermoplasmata archaeon | reverse complement strand
GTGCATGGCGTTCCACCAGTAGGCCGGGCAACTCGTGTTGCTCGCGTCGGAGCACGGGTCGGTGTTCGGCCACGGGATGTTCGTGGGGTAGTAGTTCGCCATGAACTGGGGGATCGCCCCGCCGTAGTTGAACAGGTATTGGATCCCGTCCACCGTCGAGATCGTCTTTTCGATCGTCTGGTACGGATAGGCGTTGACGAAGAAGTTCCGGACCCCGACGTTGGTGAAGAAGTCGCCCGGCACCGAGATCGGGTCGGTCGTGTACTTCGCGGCTCCGGCCTTGTTGAACAGCAGCGAGAACGGGAAGAAGTACTCACTGATCGTCGGGAACGTCGTCGCCTCGACCTTGTCCGCCTGGACAAGCTGGAGGAGCAGCGCCGCATCGGTGGGCGGGACGGTGGCCTTGTCGGCCGAACCGGACGCGTACGCTTCCTCGCCCGGCAACTGGCTCTGCTCCCAGAGGACGCTCACCGTGCCGACGTACGAGCCCGCGGCGGGCTCGCACCCGGTCCACGTGCACGACGGGTTTTGGGCGTAGGAGGGGTTCGCCTTCAGGAGGTAGCTCGACCCGATCTTCAGGTTCGCCATGTAGTACGGGCCGCTTCCGGCCATCGTCCACTGCACGTTCCCGTAGAACAGACCGGCGATGGCGGTCCCCGACCCGAGCAGCTCCCAGCTGTCCCAGGTCGTCGGGGTGAAGTTGTGCGCCAGGGCGTACTGGAACGCCGGGCTCGACGTCGAGGTGGCGTTGCCGGGCAGGAGACAGGGGTGGTCGCCCTGGTTCCAGACGGCGTTGACCGCGTTGCTCGCCCCGTTGATGTTGATCGAACCGGTCCAGCCGGGGATGCCCGCGTCCTGGGGGGACGACGAGGCGGTCGAGCTGAAGAAGCCGCACGGGACGACGGAGGCGCCCTGGCCGTCGGTGATGAGCTCGAGGAAGTACGGCCAGCCGAGGCCGTTCGCGTCCGCGTTGAACGTGACGCAGCCGTGGTACGGGGCCGTCATCGCGGCCGCCGGACAGGCGCTCGTGTTCACGCCCATCGACCCGAAGACGTCGAGCGGCGTGTTGTTCAGCGTCGCGTGGAGCCCGCCGTCCCACGTCTGGTTGCCGGTCGAGAGCAGCGCCTGCGCCTCAATCCAGCCGGGGTTGGAGCCGAACGACGGTTCGGTCGCGAAGCCAAGCGCCCGGGCGAGGCTGAAGACAACGTCGGACGGGTAGACGCCCCAGTGGGCCGAGGTCGACGGGTCGTAGAACTGGGACGCCCCGTTGATCACGAAGGTGTAGTTCGTCCCGCTCGTGAGGTTGTCCCCGCCGAACAGGCTGGAGCACTGCGGGCTCCCCGGGACGCACGCGGCGAGCTCCGGGACGTAGTTCTGGAAGCCGGGGCCGGCGTCGCTCCCGTTGTACGCGATCAGGGTCTGGTACACGTTGGTGATCGGCTCGAAGCCGACGGTCTCGTAGTCGACCGCCGGGTCCTCCGACGTGGATCCGCCGGGGGAGTCCTCGTAGATGTCGAGCGTCCCCGGGTGGGGGCTCCGGGCGGTGCCCGCCCCCCCGGCGAGGCCCGCCTGCACCCCGGTCGGCGCGACGAACACGGTCCAGACGTACTCCTGCTTCACCGTCGTGGTGCCGGAGGTCGACGAGCCGACGAAGGCGACCGGAAAGATGCCGGAATGCTGGAAGAGGACGGTCGCGGAGGCCGAGACGTTGTTCCCCGCGTTCTTCGTCACCTGGACCCCCGACCCGATCGCCGAGATCGTCGGGGCGTTCGAGACGAACGAGGGGTTCGTCGGCGCCGACGAGTACGAGCCGCCGAGCGTGACGCTCTGCCCGGGGGTCAGGACGGCCATGGCGCCGGTCGAGGTGCTCGAGTTCGATTCGACCGCGCCGACGACGGTCGGGGCGGAGCCGGACTGCGAGGAATCAAAGGAAGGGGAGACGACGATCGCGACGAGCGATTGGTAGTTGTCGTGCTCGGCCCCGCTGACGGTCGCCGTGACCGACGCGAGGTAGGTCCCGGGCTCCCAATAGACGTGGGAGGCGGTCGGCAACGAGGTTTTCGAGAAGTTCCCGTCACCAAAACTGAAGTTGTAGCTCTCCGAAGATTCGCCCTTGAGGAACGTCGCGGTGAACGGCACCGTGGTCCCCGCCTGCATCGCCCGGAACGGGACGAGCAGCGACATGTCGTGGCCCGCCGCCAGGTTCTGGCAAATGTAGCTCGACGAGGGCGAACAGGTCGTGGACCCCGACGCCGACGGCTTCAGCCCCTGGAAGGCGATGTACCCGGCCGCGCCCACGAGCACGATCACGATGACCATGGCCATCGCCGCGGTCGGTGTCGACATTCCCCGGCTGTTCCGCCAGCGCTGCGTCCCCTCTGCGACCACGGCCCGCTCCGCCATTCGATGGATTCATCCCGTGTCCGGCTTGCGCCGGGACGGGGGAGCTCAGGTCCACGACCCGTACATATACGCCGAAATTCTACGGAGTCCGAACCACTTTCTCGACGTTCCGGCGGGAGGGAGATCGACCGGGACTAGTAGCACAGTGCGACACGCTGGAATACAATTGCACCTAGATTCCCGCGCGCCGGCGTACCGTCCCCCGACGCGGGCGGCCGTGCGACTTCCGTCCGCTTTCAACCACGGCCGGCTCGGCTTCCCCGGCGCGAACGGGTCTGCGGCCGGCCCTATGCCTCCCGTTGTCGCCGGGTCGGAAACGCCGAGAAAGGGTTCGACGGGGGTGTGCGGATCTCGATCCGACGTCCGTGGCCCGGCGATCAGGCCGACGCCGGGATGGTGTACCAGGTCTGGTCCTCCCCGCCGCCGATCGTGACGTTCGAGTTGAACCAGCTCCCGCTCATCCACGGGCCGTACGAGACCACGATGTTCTGCTGCCCCCAATACACGTACAGGGCGAGGGCGCTCGCGATCCGCTCCGCCATGTTGTAGTCGAGCACCCGCTGCGGGCCGATCGCCAGGTGCGCCGCCGTTTTCATCAACAGCGACATCGCGGCGTACGCGGTCCCTTGGCAACTCGAGACCACGCCGCCGGGCGTGCTGGCCTGGGTCGACCAGTACCCGACATCGGTGTAGCTCCGGCACGACGTCGCGTTGTACGCGCTCACGCCGTAGTTCGGTGCGTTCTCCAACTGCTCGGAGAGCGCGTCGGCGTGGGTGTACGACCCATCCGGTTGGAACATCGCGACCATGTAGTCGGTCGGGTCGGGGTAGTCGGGCGCCCACGCGAGCTCGTAGAACGGCATCGGGTTCTGGCCCGGTCCGTTGTACAGCGAGTTCAGCACGAGGTCGGTGAAGTCGATGTCGAGGAGGTTCATCCGGAGCGCGCCGTGCGAGAGGCTGCTGACCTCACCGGCCCACAACGAGAGGCGCTGGTCGACATCGGGCTGCCCCGTCTCGCCGAAGAACGGCACTTCGCACGGGTTCGCCGACGAGCAGCCCGCGAGCTCGCTATCGTAGAACGAGCTGCTCGAGTTCGTGATCTGCGCCCACCACCACGCCGCACTGCCGGTCGTCGCGGTCGTCGAGGGATCCCCCGAGGGCCACGTGACGTTCGACGGGTAGTAGTTCGCCATAAACTGCGGAATCGCCCCTCCGTAGTTGAAGAAATACTGGATCCCGTCCTTCGTCGAGATCGTCTGCTGGGCCGTCAGGTACGGGAACGCGTTCACGAAGAAGTTGCGGAGGCCGAGGTTCGTGAAGAAGTCCTGCGGCACCGTGATCGGGTTGGTCGTGTACTTCTCCGCACCGGCCCGGCTAAACAGGAACGAGAACGGGAAGAAGTAGATGCTCAGC